>NZ_CP151792.1:1832300-2137683 GCF_038446525.1 Methanolobus sp. ZRKC5 | reverse complement strand
TGACCCAGGTGAATGAAAAGGATGTTGGGAAATATCTGGACATAAATGTAACTGAAAATGTCCTGAACGCTACGGTAAACAATATAGACTGGGCAACGATCGTTATTTACTATACTGTTGAAGACCTTGACAGAACCGGTGATGGTGATGCGAATGATCCCGGAGATATCGATGAAAAATCCATAGGTGTTTACTGGTTCAATGAATTGTCCGGAATATGGGAGAAACTGTCAAATGATGTGGACTGGGTAAACGATGTTGGAGTAAATACCACAAATGATGTCATTTACGACAAGGAATACGAGGGATACATCTGGGCAAATGTATCCCATCTCAGCATGTACGGGCTTTCTGGCAATGAAATAACGCAGCATGTGCTCGATCCTACACCCCCGGACGGGCATCGCAGAATCCCGATAATCACGGATGAAGAAGTTCAGTCCCCTCTCCAAAACCCGAAAACCAGTGTTCCAAATACCTCTATGGCAACAGAAACAGATACAAACCCTGAAAAAGAATCGATATGGTTCTATCTGGCAGTATCCATACTGATCTTAATGACTGGATTAGGAGCTGCATATGTATTAAGAAAAAGAATCTGAACATGAAGAAATTACTCAAAAAGAGAAGAATACGGCAGCATGATGAATAATAACAAGACTGCGGAGTTAATGTTCCTGATGCTGGCTATTGCCCAGTTTGCAATAGCTGCATGATATTCTACAAAACTATCAGGAAACGAACTGCAATTCGGGTTACATTTTATAATCGGAGTGCAAGCCTTGGTTGCATCGATTCTTTTCTTCGGGGAAGGGCTGAAAACAGCAACTACATCCATGTAGCGACCAGGATTCACCCCCGACCCCACATTTTGCTGAAGAGAGATGCACGTGCCTTTTTCATCCTTTTCTAGAGGGATATGGGAAACATTAAATAGTATCCTAATTAACCTAGAAAATGTAGCTCTTGAAGAAGGTAAATATTGGACTGCGTTTACAAATCACACTCTCAGAATAAAAGATACATCGATTTTGGCCTGATCTTTGACTAGTAAATCATCAGAAACTTGATATTCAACCTGTCCTATATTATACTGCAGTGAATGTATAGGCGTATACTTGTATTTTCGTCTCCCAACCTCGGCGTACTGTTTTTTTCAAATATCAATAAAATATGTAAACAAATACATATTACATGAATATTCACTGCCGCATAAATATTTATATATCAGCCCCCGAAATATTATAACGGGGAATTTTACTAAATTAAAGACTGGTTTCATTGGGCTACAGACATCCCCATATTTATAGTTATTAACCAAACTATTAATACTAATTGAGTATAACAATACTGTATGGCTAAACCCGAACAAATTCCGATAAAGCATCATCTTTCATCAGAAGAATTGCTTAAACATATTAAGTCATTAGAGAAAGACACACGAGTTCTACAACGTTTATATTTTGTTAAACATCGTTATGAAGGAGCTTCTGTTAATGAAGCAGCTAAACTTGTAGGGATATCAAAACCCGTTGCATATCAATGGCAAGAGCGGTGGAATCAAGACGGATATGAAGGATTAAAGCCTAGGTTTTCAGGAGGATGTCCTTCCAAACTCACTGATGATCAAAAAGAAAAACTAAGGGACATGTTACATGAAAGAGATGATTGGTCTACAAAAGAAGTTCAGGAACTCATTTATAATGAATTTAAGGTTCAATACACCATTAAGCAAATACTAGTGATCTTGAAGAAGTTTGGCATGCATCATGCCAAACCATATGCGCATGATTATCGAAGACCACAAAATGCAGAAGATTGTTTAAAAAAAACTTACCGTTAATCGATGATGATTGCGTTATCGGATTTCTTGATGAATCATCTCCCCAAACAACATCAAATACGGTTCGTTTATGGTCTTTCAATAAACCTGCCATCTTCAAAAACACAACCAGGATAAAAGCAAACTCCTTCGGTTTTTATGCATTGAATGGTAATTCTGTTATTGATTTCAAAGAACATTCAACCAAGGAGGATGTATGTTCGTTTTTATCAGCTGTTAAAAACAATAACATGGGAGAGAGAATCGTAATTATTCTCGACAATTTTAGATCACATCGAGCAAAATATACAGTGGAATTTGCACAGGCAAATGATATTGAATTGGTCTATTTACCTCCATATTCACCCGACTTGAATCCAATCGAATTCATCTGGAAAAGTGTCAAAAGAATTATTTCTCGCAATTTTGTGAAAGATCTGGATCATATGAAAAATCTGATTGCTGAGGCGTTTATTGATTGTTCATCAAAGATTAGCTTCGCAAGAAAATGGATTGAGACATTTCTGGATGATAAGTTAAAAATGTTAAGTTAGTAACTATAATTCATTGTCTTTATGTGCAGGAGATTAAGAACACATGGAAGTTCATCTACCCTCATATTTGGTCGCTGTTTAGACCATTCCGACCACAAATCTCATTAACAATAAAGCAAAGGTACGGAATATAATATAACACATAAATATAATAATGCGTGGCGGTTAGTCAAAAAATGAAAGCAGAAGACCATAGCTCAAAAAAAGAACCTTATAATGACGAATGTCAGAAGGAAATAAGGGAACTTAAAGAAAAAACAAAAGAGCTATGTGCCAGATTAGAAACAGCCGAATCTAAAGCAAAAGAAATAGAAGAGTTTTACACTGAAAGACTCAATAACCTTAATGACGTACTTTTTTCTGTGGATACAGATGGCTATTTCACATATATTAACCCTGTAATCAAAAATATAACCGGCTATGAAATAGAAGATGTCCTTGGGACTCATTTTACAAAACATGTTCATCCTGACGATATCCGCGGACTGCTTGAAGATATTGAAAAAACAGTTTCTGGAGAGCATAAACCTTATATGTTCAGGATAGTCAAAAAAGATGGCTCAATAAGTTACGTACATACAACATCCCGCCCCATAATCAAAAATGGAGAGTTCATAGGCATTAACGGACTTATGGTCGATATAGCCAGATTGAAACAAATAGAATTCAAACTCAAAGAAGAGAGAGACAGGGCGCAAAAATATCTTGACATTGTGGGAGTTATCATTTTTGCCATGGATAGAGAAGGTAAGATCAAACTAGTTAACAAAAAGGGCGGGGAACTGTTTGGATGTTCCGAATTAGATCTTATTTCGAAGAACTGGTTTGAGATGTCAGTTCCTGAAAAGCTTCAGGAAAAAGCTAAAAGTGACTATTCAAAAATGATGGACGGAAAAATAAAACTTCGCCCTTATTTTGAGGCTCCCAGCTACATCAAAAACCAAACGAAAATCTTTGCATGGCATAACATCCTGCTAAAAGATGAAGATGGGAACATTGCAGGAGTACTGGCATCTGGGGAAGACATCACTGATCGAAGAAATGCCGAAGAAGCACTTGTTTTTGCTAAATTGATATCCGACAACGCATATCGTACTAAAAGACAATTCCTTGCCAATGTCAGCCATGAACTAAGGACACCCCTGAACCTTATAATCGGATATTCTGACCTTCTTTACGAAGAGTATGCCGGGCCCACAAATGAAGGGCAGAAACAATACATCGATGTTATCAAACAAAGCGGTAACCGCTTACTCCTTCTAGTCAACTCCATGATAGAGCTATCTGCTGTTGAAGAAGGAAACAAGGAACTTGAAGTAAAAGAGTTTTCTATTCCTGCGATAATCGAAGATGTAAAGAACTCAACATTGCCAATGGCAAAAAAGAAGAAAATAAACCTGGAATTCAAGCTTGAAGAAGATATAAAGACCATAAATGCTGATGAAAATAAAATAAAAACAGTTCTTTATAACCTTATAAGCAACGCAATAAAGTTTACCCCCGAATCCGGAGATATCAAAGTCAGTGTGTCAAAGGATAAGCAAATGTTAAAAGCGTCTATTAAAGACACAGGTATTGGCATGGAAAGATATGATATGGATAAATTGTTCCAGCCATTCTCACAAATTGATTCCTCACTCACCCGGAAATTTGAAGGAGCGGGTCTTGGACTCATAATTGTGAAAGAATTCGTGGAAATGCATGGTGGAAGCATTCAGGTTGAAAGCGAGATTAACAATGGAAGTAATTTTACTTTAATGATCCCGATGTTCCCGGGAGAACAGTAAATATCCTTTGGTCAAATAACCTTGAACTTAACTGCAGTTCCGTAAGCAAGTAACTCAGCTGCACCGGCTATTCTGGGAAGTTGTGAACCTCACATTGACAACTACATCAGCACCATTTTCTTTGCGTTCTTTATCACGCGATCAAATGCCTCTTTTCTTGCCTGCGAGCATGGCAGAATAAGCTTTAAACTCCCCACCAACGATTTTTACAGGCCAGTTGCAATCCTACTTATGATATATTTAGAATGTGTAGTGTTACCGAACACCACATCGATAATCTCAAGTTCTTTTTTACCGATACAATCGGTTGTTGCTACGATTATTCATGTACCATTATTATTGTTTTTTCAATGTGAAAACAAAAACACTTCCTTTACCTAATTCACTCTGTACCGTTATCGTTCCACCTTGGCCTTCTATAATTCCTTTGACAATTGACAGGCCAAGGCCAGTTCCTCCAACCTTACGAGTGGACGTACTGTCTATCTGGTAAAATTTATCGAATATCCTTTCAAGCTCCTCAGGACCCATTCCAATGCCGTTGTCACTTACGGTTATTTTTACACCGTCATCAGCATCATCAACATCAATTGTGACTATACTATTATTATTACTGAATTTTACAGCGTTGTTCAAAAGATTCACAAATACCTGAACAAGTTTGTCTTTATCAGTATTGATTAGAGAAAGATTATCAGGAACATTTACTATGATACTCATGTCTTTCTCCCTGATGATAGTGTCAAGCACCTCAAGAGAAACGTTTATAGCATCCTCAATATCAACCGGTTCCCTGAGAAATTTCATGCGGTTGGATTCAATTCGGGAAACATCAAGAAGGTCATCAACCATCCGGGATTGACGATCGATGTTCCTTATGATAATATCAAGCATTTGACGCCTTAGAGAAACATCACATACATCGTCCTCTCGCAGGAATTCACTTGATGTTCGCATTGCAGTCAGCGGAGTTTTAAGCTCATGAGAAACAATTGATAGGAATTCAGTCTTTAACCTGTCAAGCTCCTTGAGCTTTTTGTTTGCTCCACGTAGTGAATCATTTGACTCCTTGAGTTCCTGGGTCTTGTCATCAACCTCCTTTTCAAGACTCTTACTCCAGTTGAATAAAATGATAACAACGAATGAGCTAACAAAGATGATAAAAAAAACTGAAACAGCAACCACAATGAACAATTTCAGGTAAACCGATACAATTAGCCGGTCTACTTCAGAAGAGGGACTGGTAAGCGCCAGTGACCATTTCTGATTATACCAGTTTATGGGAGAATAGGATACAAGCCGTTCCTCAACTACACTATGATTATCGAAAACAAGATACTTACCACTTCCATCCGTCCCATTCACCTGTTCTGAAATAATATCAAGTAATCCCGAAGAATCCGAACCTAAAATTTCAGCATAGATGGTACCTCTTTCATGTTTCCCTGACTCATCATAGAGCAACCTTCCCCGGTCATCAAGAAGATATGCATAACTTGATGAATTGGACTCTACCACATACTGGTCCTTAAGGTCAGATTCCCGTATAATAGCAATGAAAGCTCCTCTGAAATCATCTCCTTCATAAATAGGGACCCATATAAAAGAACCATAATTGCCTTCCATAAGCTTTAAGGGGACTGTAATATAGACCTCTTTGCTTTCCTTTATGCGTTCAAAGGCACGAGCCTGGTCATCCTCGTAAAGATTGAAACCAATGGGTACATGTTCTTCAGGATAACCTGAAACGATTGTCCCGTTCTCTGAGACATATTCCACCACGTAGAACATTCCTGCAACATCATAGACACTTTTAAGATCTGATGCAAAATTATCAGGCGGCACACCAGTGTCCTTTTTTGCAATAACCTCTAGTAACAAAACCTTCTCATTGAGGGATCTTTCTATATTGTCAGATATCTGCTGGGTTAACAACAGTTGCTGGTTCTGGTGTTGTTCCTCAACAACTGATCTTACCTCCAGATTGGTCTTCATCCAGAGGAAGACTATGGAACTTATCAAAAGCAAGACTACTACAGCAAAGAGAATTAGATTCCATCTGCTTTTTCCGTTCCACATAGATCAATTAAAAATAATTATATATCCTGATTTCTTCTCAGGATCATTTTTATGCGTGCTTTCAATTCTTTAAGGTTGAATGGCTTGGTCACATAGTCATCTGCACCAAGTTCAATTCCTTCAACCTTGTCATCGACCTCTCCACGTGCTGTGAGCATTATGACAGGAATGTGATTATATGTTGCATCGGATTTCAGTTGTCTGCAGACTTCAAAACCATCAATTCCAGGAATCATAAGATCAAGCAATATAACATCAGGTATTTCAGAATGTACCTTCTCTATAGCCTCATACCCGTCTTTTGCCTCTACAATGTTATATCCTTCGGCTTCTAATGCTACTTTCAGAGCCAACAGTGCATCCATCTCATCATCCACGATGAGGATCTTTTGCCGTATATCCGACATGGTTCTTAACGTATCCTCAACAAGCGACATGGAAACTGACAATTGGTCTGAGATTTCCCCGGTAGTTATCCCAGGGATCTCTTCCAGAAGTGAAAGAATCTTCTCGTTAATGTTTTCTGAATGCATGATAATTCTACCTGAAACAAGCTCATAAAATATAGAAGAATTATATTATTAAAACCTTTCCAAATATGAAAGAGTTTCTGTTTTTGTAAACAACTTGTCCAATAAAAGAAAATCTTATAAGCCATAACAGAATAGTTGAATAAGATAATAAATGGATACGCTGGAAGAGATTTTTGGAAAGACGGCCCAGATGACAGTTCTGAAGAACCTTATTGCACACAAGGAAGAATCAACATATCTTTCAGGGATTGCAGACGAGACAGGATTGTCACACTCCAGTGTTGCAAGGGTTATAACACCACTCATAAGGAGTGGTATTGTTATCGAAAAACCCCTTGGTAAACAGATAAGGACATTCCGGTTGAATCTTGATAATGAAAAAACAAGCCTTATACTTGAGTTTTATAGCAACCTCAACAAGATAAAAGATTAAGAGTTCATTTCTTCGACCAAACTAACGTCTGCCTGTTTTTCATAGCCACTTAACATCCTTTTAGCAAAGCTTCCTGAGATATGCGCCAGCAGATTCAGCACATGCATGGATGCCAGCCCCACAAATATCCCGGAAATAGAAACAAGAATGGCTTCCTGTAAGCTACTGGCAAAGCTCTCACCCACAAGATAAAGAATTGGATTAATTAACATCCCTAATGTCAAAGATACCAAAAATGCCATAACTACAAGCGAGAATATCCCCAATGGGAACTTTACTAACAGAAATAAGAGAGCCTTCCAGGTAACCGGACTCTTTACCCTGTATAAAGCTCTGCCAAGAATACTTTTTTCATTAACAGGTTTCAGCGACATGGAAGGAATATCAATACCCAATAACCATATTGCCATCTGGCGTTCAAATGATGCGATCTCCCACCATGCAAGAAAAACAAGCACAAGTACAGGAATGCCTATCCAGACAAGTAAAAGCCCGAAGCCCAGTGACAGACCGGTCACCAGAAATACGAAATAAGCAGTTCCCAATGGGAATGAGAATAGCAGATATAGAATATTCATGTAGGTCTGCTTCTTATAAGCAACCATTACAAATTCCCTAAGAGCGGTCTCTATTTCAGCCATTTGTTTGCCTCGTTTTTATCATAGGTAGATACCTTATATGCCCTGAAGTGCTTTGATATTATCTGATGTGTACTGCATACTGAGATTTACCTGCCATATTCTTCTATTCGTTTTGGCCTTCTTACAAAGAAGTAGACAAGTGCACCTAACAGATTAGTAAAGATAATAACAATTACCCAAATCAGCTTATCGTTTCCCTCAGAGGGTTCTTTCATAGCGCAATCAATAAGCATCCACAGCCAGAACAAAGTTCCAAGTATCCCTATTCCAAAGAAAAGGAAGAACATGATAAATGGAATTATCACAAATACAAATTCATCAAACATCTTATTTTATCCTCCATTATCCTGTTATTCCTATTGATTATTCCAATACCTCTTTAATTTACTCATGTCGAAGAGCCTCTACCGGATTCATCCTGGCAGCTTTGTTGGCGGGATATATACCTGCAAGCAAACCAACCACCAACGACACCAGCATACCTATCAGGATCATATCCACCGGAAATACATAAGGAAGACCCATTGCATTGTCTGCAAGATAGGCACCAGCCACACCAAGGCCAATTCCCAGTACACCACCAAACAGCCCTACAACTATGGATTCCACCATGAAAAGGGACAGTATTTCATAGTTCTTATACCCGAGGGACTTCATAATACCGATCTCACCTGTCCTTTCAGTAACTGTCACCAGCATGATATTCATTATTCCGATAGAGCCCACGATAAGAGATATTAAAGCAACTGACGTGAGCAGTGAGCTCAGAGCAGTTGATAACTGGCCAACCTCCTCCAGTATTTCACCTTGGTCCATAAGAGAATATGGTTTGGCATCTTCATTATCAAGGTCTCTGAAAGGAACACCAAGATCCCTGGCAAGTCTCTTATCAAGCTCATTTGTGACATCCCCTATAGACTCCAGGCTCGTGGCCGCTGCAAAGAATCCCCAGTAATAGTCCTGATCCATAATCTCATTCATAGTTGAGATCGGAATGAAGATCCTTTCGTCCGGTTCTATACCACTTTGCACGAATGTTGTTTCAGGGCTGTCCACGATACCCTTCACTTTGAACTGCTTTGTAATGGTCTCGCCATCCGGTCTTGTAAATGTAAGTTCAATAGTATTCTTGTTAGATATCTTGCGGTCGAACTTGTCATAAGCAACATCATGACCGATAACTGCCACATACTTGTCCTTATCGTCGATGAATGTTCCACTTTCCATCTGGATATTGCCTACTTCCTCATAATCCTCTGAAACACCCTGGATAGTAATTTGCCGCATGGTGGAAATATACTTTACCTGGGCTACTTCCTGACTCAAAGGAGATACACCCACGATACCCGGTGTATTTTTCACAAGCTCCATTTCGTCATCATGAAATAAATTAGAGGTCTTGCCTTCGACTATAATGAAATTGTTTCCTACTGAACCTATCTCTTCGGTAAAGTACTGGTTGAAACTGGCACCCAGTGATACATTGGCAATGACCGCAGCCACACCTATGACAATACCAAGTGTTGTCAATGCAGATCTCATTTTTGAGCTGCTAATGCTTGCTATTGCCATCCTGAAGGAATGTTTCAGACTCAGCATAATGTTCACCTTAGTTGTTCTGCTTCCTGCGCTTCATGAATATAACTGCAGGAATTCCAAGCAATACTGCAAGTCCGATACCTACCGTTGCAAGGTTTCCACTATTTCCCTCTGCTTCATTTACGAGTTTCAATTCACGGACAGCAACTTCGGTATTGTGCTCATTTATACCATTCCTGTAATCGACCGTGATGGTTACCGGAACTGATGATTCCTGAATGTCAGATTTTGCATCCACCTCTATGGTAAAGAGTTCATCAGAATCCATTGAACCGACAAAGTATTCCTCCGGAGAGAAATCAATTCCATCTGCACTCAGTTTCACACTTACAGAACTGAGGGTATTGGGATGCATATTGGCAACGTCGAATTCAAGAGTACCCTCACCATTTAGAAGTTCCATTGGTTTTGAAGGTATAACCTTCACAGATGCGGAATCAACCTTTACAGGAATTCTCCAGTTATTGTTGTAGGTATGGGAATTGCCTACCATTGCGAAATCCAGATAGTAGGTACCATCCTTTGCATCATCTGTCAGCTCAATATTGTAACTTAGAGTTATGGAATCACCCGGACCAATAACGCCGGAACCTACATAACTGTCACTTGTTACATCGATACCTTCGACACCTTTGAGAACACCGGACTGAACACGTGCGTTGGTATCATAGTCCACATCATCAATGGTCACCGAACTTTCAGTTGCCGTGTTTGCGAGAGTGAAGCTTACAGTGCCAACATCCCCCGGCATAAACACAACCGGATCACAGGATATCCCTCTAAGCTCTATAGTTCCTTTACTGTCAAATGTATTTGAACCTACTTTCAGATCAAAGGAGGACTTGTACCATGAGCCTCCTGTGTATATCTGATAATAGACATCAACCGTACCGGTGCCTACCTTTGAATTCTCATCCACATACAGGCGATATTCATGGACTGCTGCATCCTCAGGAGAGAGTATACCTATAAATTCCACTGCATTGTTCTGCGAATCAAGTGAAAATGGGTATTCAGGCTCCATCTTTAAGGAAACTGCATCTGCACGACCATAGCCGACATTCTCTATTTTCACGCTCACATCAACATATTCACCGATCTGTGCCGGGAATGGATCGTACTCAATTATATTAACCTTCATTGTAGCAGCAGATGCTGCTGAAACAGGTGCTATGAAAGAAGTACTCAACATAGCAACACAAAGTAAAATGTAAAAATTTTTCTGGACAACACTATTAATTTTCATTCAAAACCACCCTCAATTATTCCCGATATAGCCATCTTTGACGTAGACCACCCTGTCTACATACTGCTCCATTTCAGGATCATGTGTGATCATCACTATGGTACGCCCTTTTTTGTGAAGGTCTGAAAATATATTCATGATCTCTGCACTTGTCTTTGAATCCAGGTTTCCTGTGGGCTCATCGGCAAGTATCAATGAAGGATCATTTACCAATGACCGGGCGATTGCAACCCTCTGCCTTTGCCCTCCAGACAATTCCGGCGGTCGGTGGCCCATACGATCATCAAGACCTACGAGTTTTAGCAGGTCTTTGCCCCGCTGGACTGTATCCACTCCATTCTTTGCATTGGAATAAGTGGGCAGCATTACATTCTCATAGGCACTCAAACGTGGGATCAGATTAAAATTCTGGAAAACAAAACCAATCTCAAAACCCCGAAGTTCTGCAAGTTCGTTATCGGAAATGGAACTTATATCATTCCCCATAAGTACGACCTTGCCCCCGGTGGGCCTGTCAAGACAGCCAATCATATTCATCAGGGTACTTTTTCCAGAACCGGAAGGACCCATAATCGCAACAAATTCTCCTTTTTTGATACACAGATCTATCCCATGCAGGATAGGTACTTCCATATCGCCAAGGAAATAACTCTTTTTCAAATCAGAGATATTAATGACATTAACCTCATCTGAACCATTATTGTAATCAACCACTTGAGCTCACCTCTAATTGTACCAACTTGACTATTTATCGTCAAGTCAGACAATGCGAAGCAAATACTTAAACCTTTCGATATATAGTCTGGTTTGTATATCAAAAATGTTTACTGACTATAAACAACTAAAAAAGATATCGGAAAATTCAGCACACGATTCATCCGTGCCGAAGAGCTTCCACAGGATCTAGGTTTGCAGCTTTGTTAGCAGGATACACACCAGCCACCAGTCCAACAAGCACAGATACAAAGAAACCCAGGAATATAAGATAGAACGGGAATACTGGAGGAATATTCAAAGACACTTCCACAACATAAGATCCGACCAGGCCCAGAAGTGTTCCAAGTATACCCCCGATCACCCCGACTATAATTGACTCTACAATGAAAAGCATAAGAATACCGGACCTTGTAAATCCCAGTGATTTCAGCAGACCGATCTCCCGGGTTCTTTCAGTAACAGTAACAAGCATGATGTTCATTATGCCTATAGACCCTACAATAAGAGCTACAACCGCTACAAGTGTAATCAATATGGTCAGCGAATCTGAAAGAGTATCCAGTTGCTCAATTATCTCCGCCTGGTTGAAAATGCGGTAGGGTTTTGCATCATCGTTATCCAGATCTCTGGAAGATACACCCAATGATCTTGCCAGACGCTTGTCAACCTCATCAGAGACTTCCCTCACAGATTCGGCACTTCCTGTATTCGCAGAAAAACCACCATAATCAGTGACATTGAGCATTTCGTTCAATGTAGCTATAGGGATGAATATAGTGGCATCACGATCAGGACCACCCGTTACAAAGGTATTATCCTCACTTTCAAGTATGCCTTTTACCCGGAATTTGCGGGTCACACTTGTTCCATCCTGCCGTTTGATAGTTATATCCACATAATTTTTGATGGAGATATCCTTTTCAAATTTATCCTCTGCAACATCTTTGCCAAGAATCGCTACAAATTTGTCTTTATCTGTGAAGAAATTACCCTCTTCCACCAGCAGATTGGATATATACTGTGCATCCTCAGACACACCCTGTACATCAACCTGCCTCGTAGCTGATCGGTATGTAACGGCTGCTGTTTGTTGGTTGAATGGAGAAACTCCATCTATTCCAGGAGTATTTCGGATAAGTTCCAGTTCACTATCATAGAAAATATTAACATCCTGACTGTATATGATTATAAAATTAGAACCAAGAGAACCCAGCTCATCTGTAAAATACTGGTTGAAACTTGCACCAAGGGAAACATTAGCCACAACTGCAGCGACACCTATTATGATACCAAGGGCTGTAAGGGTTGAACGCAGTTTCGCACTGCTTATACTGCCAAGAGCAATTGTGAATGCATGCCTTAGATCGATCATGATCACTCCTTCCTCAAAGCTTCAACCGGATCCATACGTGCAGCCTTCCTCGCAGGATAAACACCTGCTACGAGTCCTACGAGAAGAGAAACAAAAAAACCAAGGAATATAAGACTTAGAGGAAATATGTTTGGAAGGTCAAGAAAACTATTTGCTATCGTAGCTGTACCCATCCCAAGAGCAGTACCGAAGATTCCACCTATGAGACCTACTATCATTGATTCAATTATAAAGAGAGAAAGAACATCCTTTTCACTGAATCCAAGAGATTTCAACAGACCGATCTCCCGGGTCCTTTCCGCAACTGTCACAAGCATGATATTCATTATTCCAATTGAACCCACTAGCAATGATATGAGAGCAACTGATGTCAGGAGCGATGTGAGGGCTGTAGAAAGCTGGTTGGTCTGTTCTAAAATTTCGATCTGGTCAAAGACAACGTAGGGTTTTGCATCATCATTGTCCAAGTCCCTGCCCGGAACTCCTAAACTGCGTGCAAGACGTCTGTCTATCTCATCACCAGTCTCCCGAACGATCTCCAGACTTTGGGCCTTTACGAAAAAACCTCCGTAATCATCCCTGTCAAGTATCTCATTCATCGTGTCTATTGGGATGAAGATACGAACTTCCGATTCCACCCCTGTTTGTGCAAAAGTTGTTTCAGGGTCCTGAATTACCCCTTTGACAATGAAGGACTGAGTAACAACACCACCGTCTTCTCTTCTGAACGTAATATCGATAGGATTCTTGATAGATATATTCTTATCAAACTTTTCATAGGCGACATCAGCACCTATTACTGCAACATAGCGGTCCTTATCTGTGAGAAATGTTCCCGAATCCAGATTGAAGTTCGCCACTTCATCATAGTCCTCCGTAACCCCCTGGATATCGATCTGCCTTGAGACAGACATGTAAGTAACCTTTGCCATCTGCTGGTTTATAGGAGAAACACCATCCACCCCTGGAGTGGTACGGATAATTTCCAGCTCTTTATCAAAGAATACATCGATGTTCTGACTGTAAATTACAATAAAATTCGAGCCTACTGCTCCTATCTCATCATTGAAATACTGATTGAAACTGGCTCCCAGTGAAACATTAGCTATCACTGCTGCTACACCTATGATAATTCCAAGGGTAGTGAGAGCAGACCTAAGTTTGGAACTGCCGATGCTACCCAGTGAGATCCTTATAGCCTGAGCCAGACTTAACATATAAAGTGCATCCAGTTACTCTTTTTTCATCCTGCGCTTGTAAAGGATGTAAGCACCTGCGCCCACAACGATCAGTAGGAGCACTACTATGTAGATACCGGAACCACTGTCGTTTTCAACTACGTTGTGTTTCAATTGCCGAGTATCGATCTGTTGAGTATGTTCATTCAGACCATTCCTGAACTCTGCATAAATGACAAGGTCAGCAGGGAACGACAAGTCTTCTGCCACAGCTTTTGCGTTGAGCTCAATAGTAAAGAGTTCATCAGGGTCCATGGAACCAATAAAATACTCTGCCGGAGAAAATTCAATACCTTCCGCTTCCAGTTGAACACTCACAGATGAGAGCATATTCGGATGGATGTTAGCAACATCGAATTCGAGTACTCCTTCACCATTCTCAAGTACCAGTGGCTTTGAAGGGATGACCCTGACAGATGACGAATCGACCTTTACGGGAATTCTCCAGTTGTTATTGTATGAATGGGAACTGCCTACAATGGAAAAATCGAGATAGTACGTTCCATCCGGAGTGCCTTCATCGACTTCCACGTTGTATGTCAGGTCCACTGATTCACCCGGACCGATGACACCATTTCCATAATAAGTACTTGTAGTAACTTTGATTCCTTCAACACCATCAAGAGATGCAGATTGTATTCTTGCATTGGTGTCATACTGCTCTCCGTCAATAGTTATGGAGTAATCAGTGGCACTGTTCTGAAGTGTGAATGAAATTGTACCGGTATCACCAGGCATGAAAACCTCAGGTTCTTTCACAGGATCTCCTGATAGCTGTATGGTACCCTTACTGTCGAAACTGTCAGAACCGACCCTTATCTCAAATTCCTTCTTGAACCAGGTACCACTGTTATCTTCCTGATACCATACTTCAAAAGTACCGATGCCCTGTTTTGCTGCTGTGTCAGTAAAGAGCCTGAATTCTTCAACAGCAGCATTGTCAGGAGTCAGTATCCCTATATTGACCTGTGAATTTGTGCTACTGTCTATGGAAAACGGATAATCAGGAACCATTCTTACGGAGAGACCTTCGGCTTTTGCATATCCCAAGTTCTCCACTTTGACCCATACACTCACATATTCCCCAATCTCTGCAGGAATCGGGTCGTACTTAAGAATGCTCACTCTAAGGTCTGCACCATCTGCGGCAGATGCATTCAATGGCATCATAAATGATACAATTAATAATATTAACATAATTAAAAGCGGTTTCTTTTTCCCAAACATAACCTATCCTCCGTTTTCCTCAATTATTACCAATAACTCCGTCTTTCAGATAGACGACCCTGTCTGCATATTCTGCCAGGTCAGGGTCGTGTGTGATCATAACTATTGTCCTTCCCTTTTTATGAAGATCAGAGAATATTCCCATTACCTCTTCACCGGTCTTCGAATCCAGATTACCTGTAGGTTCATCTGCAAGAATGAGAGAGGGATCATTAATTAATGCCCTTGCTATTGCAATCCTCTGCTGTTGTCCACCGGACATTTCAGATGGTTTATAGTTAATGCGATCAGTAAGCCCTACTAGTTCAACAAGCTCCTTTGCCTTTTTTCTGGCATCAATGCCTGCTTTTTTGTTAGCGTAAGTTGGAAGTTCGACATTCTGGAGAGTTGTAAGTCGTGGAACAAGGTTGAAATTCTGGAAAACAAAACCTATCTCAAGACCCCGCAGTTTTGCAAGGTCAGGGTCTGAGAGTGTGTTCACATCCTTCCCCATGACAACTACCTTACCACAGTTTGGCCTGTCCAGACAACCTATCATATTCATCAATGTGCTTTTACCCGAACCGGAAGGACCCATTATAGCAACGAACTCACCCTGCTTGACACTAAGATCTATACTTTTGAGTATGGGCACATCCATGTCCCCTACATGATAACTCTTACAAAGATCAACGAGTTCAATTACGGGGACAGCATCCCGTATCGGTGGACTATTGTCATTATTCCCAACCATAATTCATTCCCCGAGTTTAAGCGTTCTTAAACAACCAGCACATAATATTGATAGCAATAGCGGATTTATCAATTCAAACTAACTTTAGGCTGAACTTATAAAAAGGTTATTTACAGACTGATGTTTTCATTACATTTGCCGGGTTCTTAATTCAGAAATGTTTGTTTTTTATAAAATGATTCACCACCCCACCTGCAAAGAAAACACCATCCACTGCAACTTCGCTCTTTGACCAGATGCCTCCGGCCCTGTCAAGAAAAGCACGCATTTGTGCAGCCATCATTCCGAACCTTGTTGGTGTGCCAAAAATAATGGCATCTGCTTCGCTGAGATTCTCGACAGTTGCAACAGGAATATGCTCAAAACTCTTTTTGGATTCTGTTGCTCCCATCTTTTCAAGGACGTCAGAAGTAAAGGTTTCCTGTATTTGGTATAAGCCTACATCTGCACCGTCCACTTCCCTTGCAACTTCAAACACTGCTTTAGCCATCTTGTAGTTGTGACCTTACAAACTGTAAAAAATAACATTTATTTTCATAATCCCCACTTGTTTGAATGTCTATGCTGAGAAAACTAACAACCTGTTATATGAGGAAACTACAGACTAAATAATTTCCCAGTTGTCCGGATGAAACATAATTTTAAATACTTGATGTTAGATATACATCACATAATAAGCTTAATATCTAATATAATGTTAGAATTAAATTTGGAGTGATTTTATGGAAAAATACATCAAACTCAGTTACACACTAGCCTTTGTACTCATCATGGCCGGAATCATACTAGTTGCAATGTTTGCGGACTACCAGCAGGGTGGTATCAGCCTGATAAATATCGGAGCTATCATCCTCTTTGTCACGTTCATTGGAGCAAAACGATATCGTAATGGACCTGTAAAAGATGAAAGAACAATCAAAATCGGAGCTTACGGACTGTCATACTCATGGTTGATAACATTTATTTTAATAACTCTGCTTTTCTGGGTAGAGGAATTTGGGATAGCCCAAATGACGGTCAAGCAGATACTGGCAATACTTATGTTCACAATGATTGTCACCGCAAAGGGCATCCAGTGGTACCTCTTCAGGAAAGGATACATTGAATAAATAACAATATGCAGGGCTGATTGAATGAAAACGAGGATCAAGGAACTCAGAGCCAGATATGACCTGACCCAGGAGGACCTTGCTAACAAAGTTGGTGTCAGGCGCGAAACCATTGGTTTTCTGGAAAAAGGGAAATACAATCCCTCACTAAAACTGGCATATAAGGTTTCAGAAGTCCTTGAAACAACAATTGATGAGTTGTTCATCTTTGACGAATCGGATCTTGAGTAAGCGGGAGACAATGATGGAAGCAAAAACAAAAATATGGCTTGCAGAAGATGGGAAACCTATCATCGACGAAGACAAGGTTGCACTTCGAAAAGCCTGTGCGAAGATGGACATATCTTACAAACACGCCTGGAATGTGCTGAATAAAATCAATTAGAATAAACTATAAATATTCCAGAATGCATAATGTACTTGACTAAATATCGACAGATTCGATTATTTACAAAACGACTTGCAGATTTACGACTTCATAGGATGTGGAAAGGATGTTGGAAGTATTAACTAACCCAAACAGGTTTTTCAATAGAAAGATCAATCAGGATATCGAGTGGAAGAATCCACTAATTATAGTAGGCTTATTGGCAGTGGTAGGAGCCATTAGTGCTTATGTAGCAGTGATGAAAGTAATGGAATTCCTCCCGAATGAAGCGGCAGCTTTTGCAGGTATTGGAGCGGTAGTTGCAGTAATAGGAGCCATAATTGGTACTATCATCACATGGATATTATACAGTGCAGTGTTCTATATTGTCTCGTTGATCTTCCACGGTGAAGGTGATTTCAAAAGAGTGATGGAATTCGTTTCCTATGGACTGATTCCAAGTATAGCTGGTGGCATAATAAACCTCTATTTCACGAACAAGGTCTTTTCAAATATTGATTTTAGTATGACAGACCCTGAGTTGTTGCAGGAAGCGATATTATCAGACCCCTCCATGAGAATTGCGGGGATACTCGGAGTCATCTTTTTGCTATGGAGTGCTAATATCTGGGTATTCGGACTCCTGTACTCAAGAAATCTCAGCCTTAAGAATGCAGCAATGACCGTGGGAATTCCGGTATTAATATATGTAGTTTACACATTGTTAAACCTAAAACTCCTTGGTGTATGATAGTGAAAAATATGATCAAAATATTCGTTCTGGCTATGATACTTCTGGCCACTTTTTCATTTAGCGGGTCTGCAACTACAGAGATCAGACCTACACTAACCCTTGATTACGATATCGAACCTGAGGTATTCATGCCTGGTGACATGGGAACTATCACAGTCACCCTTGAGAACATGGCAACCGGAGAGATATATGTTGAAGAGGATGAAGAGACACTGGATATGAATGCATATATTGCCAGTGCAAGTCTTGATGGCAACAGTGGTCTGGAGATACTTGATAAGAGTTATACCGATGTCGGACTACTTGGTCCGGGAGATACTCTGAAACTCACATTCAATATCAAAGTCAAGGAGAATGCTACAAACGGTGTGCATTTCATGGACCTTATAATAGTTGGTGGCAGCAACATGTATGACCTTAACTACCGCATACCTGTAAAAGTGGACGACAGGAATGTCAAGGTAATATTGTCCAATTTCCCTTCAACCCTGATGAACGAGGTTTCCACAGTAAGCGTTGATGTAGTTAACAGAAGACCAAACGACATCACAAGTGTCATTGTAACACCATATGCAGAAGGTATGACATTCAGTCCGTCAGATTATTTTGTTGGCAGCATCCGGGAAGGAAACAAGTCAACTGCCACATTCACCCTGAACACAATGACCAGCGAAGAAGGATACAGTGAAGTCTCATTCTCAGCCTCCTATTTCAACGGGGACAATCTACATAACTCCGATACGGCAGCTAAGGATGTAAGAATAATAAAACAATCACCACTTGTGTTCACCGGTATTGAGATCGAAAAGGCAGGTAACAAATACACCATCTCAGGTGACCTGAACAACTTTGGCATTACGGATGCAAAGAATGTGATGGTATCAATAGATGATGTCGATGGTGTGGAACCCATGCAGCCCTATGCCAATTATTTCATCGGTACTCTGGAAGCAGATGACTTCAGCAGCTTTGACCTCAGTGCTCAGGTAACGTCAGGGAACATTTCTGCTATACCAGTACTCATCGAATTCCGTGACCCGGACAATGCTTACACTGCTATTTCCCAGGAAATATCAATGGAAGCAGGAAACACCTATTCAAACAGCGAGGATGAAGGAAGCTCACTGGGGACCTGGTTAATTGCAGGACTAATTGCTATTGGTATTGTAGCTGTTATAGGATACTCATGGAAAAAACGCAGGGATGAAGAAAATGAAGAAGAGGATGGGGAAGAAAACAACGAAATTCCCGACGAGGATTCCTCCCTTGAATAAGCGGTGCTTACATGCAACATCCCATAGTACAACTGCAAGATGTAGCCCGCATATACACTCTCGGAAAGAACAAGATATATGCCCTTAACGGAGTCAGCTTTTCAATTGAAAAAGGTGACTTTGTCACAATTATGGGATCATCCGGCTCTGGTAAAAGTACTCTTTTGAATATGATCGGCTGCCTTGATCTTCCCACATCCGGTAAAGTGAAGGTCAATAATGTAGACCTGTCTAAACTGGATGATGATGGCCTTACAGCCATCCGTAGAAACAATATAGGTTTTATTTTCCAGCAATTCAACCTCATACCGACCCTTACAGCCTTGGAGAATGTTGAGATTCCTATGATATTCAATGGAGCATCCACTGAGAAAAGAAGGAAAAAAGCTCTTGAGGCACTAAAAAAAGCAGATCTTCCACTGGAATTTGCAGATCACAAACCAAATGAGATGTCCGGTGGACAACAGCAGAGGGTCGCAATTGCAAGGGCACTGGCAAACGACCCACCAATACTGCTTGCAGACGAGCCTACAGGAAACCTGGATACTAAGACCGGACACAACATAATGGAATTGTTAAAGGAACTCAATGGTACAGGAACGACTGTTATCGTAGTCACGCACGACCCTAAACTGGAAGAATATTCCCACACAACCATAAATATACAGGATGGGGAGGTTTTGGAATGAAAATAAAGCATCCCAACGTGCTCAAAAACAACATGTATGCCGAACTGGCAAAAAGGAACCTCAAACGGCAGTCAGTACGTACAATACTCGCAGCTATCGGCATCATAATAGGGGTTATTGCAATATCTTCAATGGGAATCCTTGGTAACAGCCTGAAACTCTCGGTCACTGATTCATTTGCAGATATCGGAGACAAACTCGTAGTTTCCCCTGCTCCGGGAGAGGATTCTATCACTGACAAGCAGATCGACCAGATGCAAAAGGTAGGGAACATTGAAAGTATAATCCCCGTGGCATCCAGTGGAGAGCTGGTCGAGTATAGAAACGGTGGAAGCACTGTACAGTCGTTCGTTGCAGTTTACAATATTGAAAGAGATGATCTTGAAAAACTTGTTGAGCTGGAAGAAGGACGTTATTTCAAATCAGGGTCAACAGATTGTGTTGTCGGCTCAAGTGTGGCCAGTAACCTGGAACTTAGCCCCGGGCAGAAAATAGAGATAGACGACTCGAAGTTAAGAGTTGTCGGAATACTCAAGGAAAGAGGACTTGGATTCGACATCAACACAGATAGTGGTGTTTTCACTTCCTCGGAAATGTATGATAAATTATATCCTAATGCCGATGAAGGTTATGATCAGGCCATTGTAATTGTAAAAGATATAGACGAGATCGATGCTGTTTCAGATGAAATTGAAGAGCGTATCAACAAGAAAGACGAACTTGTCACGGTATTTGCTACAAATGTAATAACTGAAAGCCTTGATGATGTTTTCAGGTCCATTTCACTTTTCCTCATGGGCATAGGTTCAATATCACTGCTCGTAGCAGGTGTGAGCATACTTAATGTTATGCTCATGTCAACCATGGAGCGCACAAAAGAGATAGGTATCATGAAAGCCGTGGGTGCTTCAAGGAAAGACATACTGAAGATGTTCCTGCTTGAGGCATTGTTCCTTGGAGTAATCGCCAGCACAGCAGGAGCAATGCTCACAGTTGGCGGCAGCTATCTGGTAATGCTACTGGTAGTGAAGGACACTTCATACCTGTTCACATTTTCCAGCATGCTATACGTAATGGAAGGTTTCTTCTTCGGTATTGCAACAAGCCTTGTAGGCGGCATGTACCCTGCATTGAAGGCTTCAAGAATGAAGCCACTGGACGCATTGAGATATGAATGATGCACATATGCAGGTGTGCATTCATCATTTCACGTCCTGATAATACTGTCATTTTCCAGCCTCAAAAAAGCAAGTTCGAAAAAGATATCAATTGAGTTCACAGATTGCTATAAATAGTATCAAAAATAACTTTATTTAAATACAGGAGCCATGATATGAGATCTGCTTTTTTGTCCCTGACAGCTATCCTACTGATAATAACCCTTACAAGCCCTTCTTTTGCAATAGATTGTGCATCAGATACCTACGATATTGGCATCATCGACATCTACTCGGATCTTGAGACATGTGACATAACATTGCACAGCTCTGAACAGGTCAGCGGGATGGAACTTGAGGTCTACATTGAACATGAAGGCAGCATGCTGGACAGGAAATCTTTTACCATAGACAGTATCTCACCCGGCTCAGATATAATTAAAGCATTTGAGTGGAACACCGACAACAAAGGTGATGGAAAATACACTGTAAAGAGCATTATCTCAAAAGATGGATGCACCATCCATGAGAATATACATCATTTTGTTAACGGAAGGCAGACCATACCAAGGATCACAGTTGATGATCTGGTACCCAACTCGCAGGGTTTCAGTGTAATGATAACACCGCAGAAAGCTGTGCTCGTTGATGTAGAATACATGCTTATGGACGGTTCTGATGTGATCTATTCGGGTACTGAGAAAAAGATATCTGTACACACGCAGCCAATGGAAGTAAGTAAGGACTGGAACGTGCTGCTTGAGAACAATAAGGAGTACATCGGAAGGGTCAAAGTCAAAATGTACTCACCTTCTGTGAATTATATTGCCCTTACCGAGGATTTCATGGCAACAGATGATGTCTTTATCAGTGACACATATGAAGATGATATTGGAGCCAGTGCAACCATTGACGGTATATCGCAGGTCCCTTTTACTGGCACAGTTAGATTTACAGTATCAAAGCAGGAAGACAATAGTGAAACTGTAATTGAATCCGTTATAAAGAAGTCACCCGTCCTTCTCAATGGAGACGATGAAACTGTTGAAACAATATGGGACGAGCGTCTCACCAGCGGGGTATATGCACTTGTGATTGAAGTTATCGGCAATGACGGGGACACACTTGATGTTGAAGAAAGCATCATCGAATCGGACTATGAACCTTCAGCTGAACCGACTAACACAACTACTGAAGATGCAGAGCAATCTCCCGGGTTCATGATTCCTGCCACCCTGGCCATCATTGTAATTACTGCAGCAGTATTCAGGCGAGAATAACATCGAAGGTTGTGACCGATGCGATATGAATTATTCATTGCGCTGCGCCATATAAAAGCAAGAAAAAGACAGACAATTCTCTCAGTTGCAGCCATCGGAATAGCTGTTATGATCCTGATGGTATCCCAGTCATTCATGGCAGGATTTACACAGGAACTTTACAGTAAGACTGTTAATAACCTTCCCCACGTTGTGGTTTCACCCCAGGATGGAGAAGACTACATCCATCTCTACAAGAACATTGTCGAAAAGATCAATGGTATCGATGGTGTTGTTGCCTCATCACCCTACCTCATAGGTGAGGCTTCTTTCAAATTCAAGGACAATACCAAAAACGCTGCCATGAAGGGAATAATTCCATCGCAGGAAGATGCGGTTGCCCATACAAAAAAAGATATTATAAAAGGGAACTTCGATGAACTTACATATTCCGATACGAGTATCGTTATAGGAGACACCTTTGCAGAGGATATGGAGCTGGACATTGGAGACAGCGTGGAAGTATCATTCCCCAATTCAAACCCGGTTTCACTGAGAGTTATAGCAATCTACGATACCGGAACGTCACTGGATGAAAGCCTGACATATATTTCACTTAAAGCAGCACAGGATTTTTACGATATTCAGGATGTCATAAACGGCATATCCCTGAGGTTAGAGGATTTCAACCGGGACAGGGAGATAGCACAGATAATCGAAGATAATGGTTACAATGCTGCAGGATGGACTGTGAACAACCCGGAAATATTGAGAACCATTGCCATTGAGACCGTATCGAACAATGTGACACTTGGATTCATTCTCCTTATAGCCTCCTTCGGGGTTGTAAGCACACTGAATATGGTAGTAATGGGAAAAGTGAAAGAGATTGGAATACTGCTGGCAATGGGTGCCACGAAATCAAATATCAGATTCATATTCCTGATTGAAAGCGGAATACTTGGCCTTGCAGGTGCAGTTTTTGGAACACTGGCAGGAGTTGCACTGGCACTATCGATCGGAAGTTACCCGCTTCCTGAAGGCGTATACGGCCTGGACTCCATACCGGTGGTTGTAAGGATCAAAGATGTACTGACAATAATCACAATTGTATTTTTACTGAACCTCATCGCAGGCATTTATCCTGCACAAAGGGCGGCCAGTCTTGACCCGGTTGAAGCTATATCTACAAGATAAATAGAACAAACACTGTCCCAGCTTAATGTTATTTTTCCGGCTCCCCGTTGTACCAGACAATTCCCTCGAATCTGCAAACTGACATCTTTTTTTTGAGAATAAGATAGTACATTATCTTGAATGTTGCATAGAGATGAAAGTAAAAGTAAAAGACTGGTTTTGAGAAGGAACCTTCTAAATAGACTATCTCTTTGTTATCCACAAGAGAATCATCAATGAAACGGACAAGACCATCTGTTTTCATCACTTCGAAAACTGCACCTTGTGGCATTCGGGGACCTATCACCATCACATCTTTTTCCATGCCATCATCGGCAATGCTCCCTTCAATAAAACCATAATTGAATATTGTCGGTATAGGTGACAGGAATTCTTTGACGAACTGTGATCCTTTTTTATTATATTTAAAAAAACTGTATTTCGGCGTCTCGATCACAATCTTCATGAAACGTTATTGGTACGCTTTATAAAAAAACATAGGGATGCGAACGGGCAAAGGGGGGGTTGAATGTACAGGTATGGTGGTTGGAGTGTATTGGAGAGGTACTAATAAATAGACCTAAAAATAAACCCGTTCGCAATTACACAAACGTCTTTTGTATATATATACCTTTCGTCCATATACGAACAAACTTTTATGCTTTAGTTAGAAAGACAAGAACGATCATGCACTTTCGATGGCTTCCACAGGATCAAGTTCAGCCGCACGCCTTGCAGGATAAACACCTGCAACTATGTTGATAATGAAAGAAAATACAATTGCATAAGCATAGTTCATGATATCAGTTTTAAGCGGAAGAGTTGTCAGACCGAAGTACATCTCCTGAGGAAGGTCTATTTGATATGAGGACAGCGCAGTTGAACCTAAATAACCCATCACGCATCCAAGTAATACACCCATTGTGCCCAGTATGAGCGACTCAAGAAGGAATATCATCGTGATATTTCTCTTAGAAGCACCCATTGCTATTAACATTCCAATCTCACTTTTCTTATCCATGACAACTGTAAAAAGAGTATTAGCAATACCAAAACCTGCTATCATGTATATCAGACCATAATACAGCCACACGATCAATACCTGCGTATTGAGCAGATCAAGAATCTCTTTGTTAGTCTCTATCCAGCTTAAAGCATCAAGCCCTGTGTCCCGCTCAATTGAATTCGCAATAATATCCGCCTGGAAAGGATCGACAACCCTTATATTGATCTTGCTTGCAACACCATTCTCATCAAAGAAATCCAGGGCAGAGTCAAACCGAATGTAAGCAATGCTTTCATCGTTCGGAGTTCCGCTGCTGAATATGCCTATTATTTTGTAGGATGAAGCTCCAAACCCCGGCATGACAATGTCAACATTTTGTCCTGTGACAACTTCAAGATCCTCTGCAAGCTTGTCACCAATAACGATACCATTGTTACTCCTACCAAGAGCAAAGAGATCACCTGAAACAATGTCATCAGATATGCGCATAACAGCATCTTCTGCAATTGGGTCAATTCCATTGAGATTAATGCCCTCTGCATTATCCTTATGGCTTATAGCCGCCTGCCCAATGAATACAGGAGACACAGCCTCGACTCCATCCATAGCAGCTATCTGCCCAGAGTAATAATTGTAGAAATGAACATAATCCTCTTTCTGATCTGCTGAGCTCACAACAATATGCGGAGAATTCTCCACTGTGGTGGAGATCAGCTCTTCAGTGAACCCGGTCATCATGGACATAAGAACAACAATAACTGCAATAGCCAGAGCTACCGCAAACACTGCAAAGAAAGTAAGACGCTTGCGTGCACTTATGTGCCTCAGGGCTATTCTCAACTCATACATGGACCAGCTACCTAGGAAGAGATTTGACTGTTACAATATAACTATTCCGTGAATATACAAAAGAATAACCCGAATTTCATTTACTGATTTGAAAGCGCAAGCTCCACAGCGATGAATGAGTATATTCCTGCTTTAGCCCTGTTGATATGTTTACCCATATTCGGCCTTTCCATAATTTTGATGCCAATAAAACCTGCAAAGAAAGATACAATGAAAAAGACAACTAAAGCCTGGACAAGGAATACAGCCCCAAGGAAGATCATCTGTGTTGGAACACTTCCGGCATTTGTATTCACGAACTGGGGCAGGAATGCCAGGAAGAATAAGGAAACTTTGGGATTCAGCAGGTTCATAAAGATACCTCTCCTGTAAAGGAGGGAATGATCGGTCTTTTTTACGCTCTCCATGGATGCAAAACCGCCTTCTTCGCGAATTGCTTTGTAAGCAAGATAAAGAAGATAGATTGCTCCTGCATATTTCAGTATTGAAAAAGCAACTGCCGAACTATACAATATAGCAGAAACACCCAATGCTGCTGCTGTTGTGTGGAACAATAATCCTGTACACAGACCTGATGCAGTTGACATTCCGGCTGCCTTTCCCTGAGATATGCTCATTGTGAGAACAAAGATGATATCAGGACCAGGTAACAAAGTCAGAGCTATTGATGCTGCAAGAAAGTACAGGAGCTGTGTGGGTTCTATCAATTACTCACCTATTTCCGGGAAATCAGGAATAGAACATTAAATTTCTGATGCCTGCATATATGAAGACAGAATTCTATAAATAAATCTTCCTATTATGAACTATCCAGATACAACAATATCCGCGGAGGAGTTTTTATCAAAATACAGATACCTTATGGAAAAGAATTCGTAGACCTTGATGTGGAAATTCCTCATGAGGTCATTGCACCTAACCATGTAGAAGTTGGAGATGAATCTGACATTATCACTGAGTCTTTGAACAATCCTGTTGGAATGAAGTCTCTTGGGGATTTTGTAAAGAAAAGTGACAAGATACTGATACTGGTTAACGATGCAACCAGACCGACACCCACAGCAAAGGTGCTTGCTGAGATGCGTGATGCCCTCAGGAACCATGATGATGTAAGGTTCCTTGTTGCCACCGGTGCACACAGAGGACCAACTGAAGATGAGTTCAGGTATATTTTCGGGGAAATATACGATGAGTTCAAGGACAGGATATTCGTCCATGATGCACGCAGGGATGAGGACATGGAATACCTGGGAGTATCATCCAATGGCACTGAGATGTACCTCAACAAGATGGTGAACGAGAGCAAGAACATCATAGTTATCGGAAGTGTGGAGCCTCATTATTTTGCAGGTTATACCGGTGGAAGAAAAGCATTCCTTCCAGGTGTTGCAGCATACAAGACCATCGAAATGAATCACAAACATGCACTATCTGATGCTGCACAACCCCTTGCAATCAAAGGAAATCCTGTTGCAGAAGATATGGAAGATGCAATGAAAGTACTAAAGGACCTGAACGTATTCTCCATACAGACCGTCCTGACAGCAGACCACGGATTGTATGCCATGATTTCAGGCGATCTTTTTGAGTCCTTTGACATTGCAGTTGAAAAAGCAAATGAGGTGTTCTGTTCAAAGTGCACCCGTAAAGGAAACATCGTGCTCACCGCTGCACCCTACCCTATGGATATTGACCTTTACCAATCCCAAAAAGCACTTGAGAATGGAAAACTTGCACTTAAGGAAGGAGGAATCATCATCCTTGTATCCAAATGCAGGGATGGCGTGGGAGATGACACATTCCTGAACCTGCTCTGTTCTGCAAATACATGCGAAGATGTAATGTGCAAGATAGATGAAGGATACAAACTGGGGTATCATAAAGCAGCCAAGATGGCACAGATAGGTGTTTATGCAGAAATGTGGGCGATATCGGACCTGCACCATGATACAATCAAAATGGCTAAGCTGGAGCCATGCATGGATATACAGGAAACCTTTGACAGGGCAATAGAAAAAGTAAAAGAGCAGGGAAAGGAGCCTTATGCGGTAATTCTACCACAGGGAAGCCTCACTGTCCCCTTGCTCGAATGAAAAGCGAAATATAACTCAAAATAAAAAAAGAATAGAGCAAGTTTGAACTAAGTTCTAGTTCAAATTTGCATGTAACGTGCTGCTTCACCCAGATCTTCTTCAATTCTGAGAAGCTGGTTGTATTTTGCAGTACGCTCACTTCTTGCAGGTGCTCCGGTCTTGATGAGGTCTGCACCGATTGCTACTGAGATATCGGCAATGGTTGTGTCCTCTGTCTCTGCGGAACGATGGCTCACTACAACACTGTATCCATTGCGGTTTGCCATGTTAGCTGCATCGAATGACTCGGACAGGGAGCCTATCTGATTCACTTTCAAAAGCAGTGAATTTGCAGCACCCATTTCCACACCTCTTGCCAAACGTTCGACATTTGTCACAAAAAGGTCATCGCCTACAATGAAAGTATCCCATGCATCATTTGTAAGAGCTGCAAAGTCTTCAAATGACTCCTCGTGGAATGGATCCTCGATAAGGATGATAGGATATGTTTCTATAAGCTCAAGATAATAGTCAACGAGTTCAGCAGGTTTTAGCATTTTCCCGTCAATGGAATAATTAGTTCCATCGAAAAATTCTGATGCTGCTGCATCAAGGCCAATGCTTATCTCAGATTCCGTATATCCTGCTTCTTCAATTGCACTCACAAGAGCATCAAGGGCATCAGCAGTCATTTCAATGGACGGTGCATAACCACCTTCATAACCTACATTTGTTGCTGAAGCACCGTACTTTGATTCAAGTATCTTGGCAAGTGCATGATATGTTTCAGTACCCATTCGCAGAGCCTCAGAATATGATTCTGCGCCTTTTGGCTGGATCATGAATTCCTGAATGGAAAGATCGTTACCTGCATGTTTTCCACCGTTAAGCACGTTCATTGTCGGAACAGGAAGTGTGTAGGCATTAATTCCACCGAGGTAGCGGTACAATGGCATGTTCATGGAGTCAGCAGCTGCTCTTGCAACTGCCATGGAAACACCAAGAATAGAGTTTGCACCAAGTTCCATCTTGTTCTCAGTACCATCCAATGCCAGCATCAGACCATCGATCTCACGCTGCTTTCTGACGTCCATGCCCAATATTTCGGCCTCTATAGTCGTGTTCACATTGTCGACTGCATCAAGAACACCCTTTCCCCTGTAACGGTCTTCTTTGTCGCGCAACTCTAGTGCTTCATTGCTTCCTGTAGATGCACCGGAAGGAACACTAGCCCTGCCGAATCCACATGAAGTATAGACATCTACTTCGACTGTAGGGTTTCCTCGGGAGTCCAGAATCTCACGTGCATGAATCTTTCTTATTTTGTAATTGCTGTCATCATCAATATACGGCATCCTATTCCACCTTCGTCTTATTATAACACCTACTTTGCAATTACCGTATATATTGTTACCGTTCACTTCTTTTATTCACATAAATTGGTCAAATTAAATTCGAGCACATTTATATACACATAAATTATATAAACTTAAAAGTATTATTAGTATCAAATGAAAACTGGAGATATTGACCTTTTAGATGGGAAAGGTTATGAAATTATTGAACTTTTGCAAGGTCTGGAGGTACCCAGAACCGAAGCAATATCTATTGCCTGCCTGGTATGCGGAGATGAATTGACATCCCAGAACATTGAACAGGCATCAGGACTAAGACAGCCGGAAGTAAGTATTGCTATGCGTCCATTGAGAGAAAGAGGATGGATAAATGAAAGGAACGAAAAAAAGAATACAGACAAAGGAAGACCTGTAAAATATTACAAACTTGTCGTACCATTTGAAGAGATTGTGAAGACATTCGAGTCTAAAGCCCTAAAGAAGAATCTGGAAATGGTTGATGCCCTTGAGCAACTCAAGGGACTTAGTAATAATGGTTAATTGGGTTTATTCTTAATCCGAAAATGTTACAGGGGCAAAACCTCTTTTCGGATCAAATACCCTATTAGCTGAGATTCCTGATATTTCCATGATAAATATCTCTACAACCATGAATACCTCACTTTCTCTGCGCAAGCAACCTGTTTTAACAGATTCACCCCTTCCTGCAGCTACATGAAGGTGTATCTTTGGCTTACCATCCTCCCGGAATATATTGCCAATACCTATAAGCTCATGAGCATCGCTGAATTTTGCCCATTGTGGATCAGGAGGAACATCATTTGTCTTCGGACCTACAACAAGACTTGCTTCTTTTACAGCTCCGAGCATCATGAACATCGCAGACCTGATATCTTCTGTGACAGCCAGACCTTCAAGTTCTGAGAGAATATCATCTCCCTGGTCCAGACGAACTGTAAATACCCTTCCGATATTTCCTTTTGAATATTCCATGAATTCACCCTTCTATTGAATCTCCTGATATCCGACCATCAACGATCCTGATGATGCGATCGGTCTTTTTGGACATTTCCTCATCATGAGTAACAAGAATAAAGGTCTGTCCCCTATCACGATTAAGTTTTCGCAGCAGGTCATAGATCATGTCGCTTGCCTTCGTATCGAGATTGCCTGTGGGCTCATCACCTATAACTATACCCGGATCATTGGCAAGAGCCCGGGCAATGGCAACTCTCTGGGCCTGGCCACCTGATAGCTGACTAGGAAGGTGTTCCATACGATCACTCAAGCCAACCTCTTCAAGTAAAGCAGAAGCTTTCCTTTTTGCATCTTTGTTTTTCATACCACCTATCAAAAGAGGCATCATAACATTCTCAAGAGCATTGAAATCAGGCATAAGATGATGATACTGGAAAATAAAACCCAATACTTCGTTGCGCACTTTGGATCTCTCTTTTTCTGACATCTCGGTAATTACCCTCCCATCTATGGAAATCATACCGGAAGTCGGCGTATCAAGAATACCTATCATGTGCAAAAGAGTACTTTTTCCAGACCCTGATGGACCAATAATAGAAAGGAACTCACCTCTTTTGATATCAAGATCTACGTCATCAAGAGCATGAACTTCAACTCCATTCATGTATACCTTGGAAAGTCCACGTATCTGAATAATATCTGACCTGTTATCATCAGCCAAAATAAAAACCTCTGATACCTTTATTGAGGTTTAGACTATTTCAATGTATTTGATTTCATAGCGAGTGGTAAAGGCATACAAGCCGCAACAACTGCACGAATAATCAAAAACAGAAATGTATCACAATAAAAAAAATAACGGAAAGGGGACTTCAATAAGATGGGTCCATTCCGTCTATTTGTGAGAATGCACGATCTACTTCTTTGTCGTTGGCAACACGTTCCTTCTTTGCACGTTCATACTTGATAGCATCCACAGCTACCGCGTAAAGCTTCTCGAGTTCGGATGCGGATTCAAGAGTCAGAACTGCAAGTACTTGCGGCAGTTCACCATCCCGGACAATAATACCTTTGAAAACATGACCTACAGAACTTGATAACTTATCAATTTCCGTGGAGATCTCATCAATGCTCAGACGCTCCCGGTCACCCCTTATAATGACCATAGCCCTGCTGGCTTCATCATAGACATCACTGGAGAATAATAAACCAGAAGGAGAAAGAGCATTCTGAATAGCGGTCCTCACAGGCATATCCGTATCTGCTTCATAGAAGCCTATTGTCGCAAGCCCTGCGCCACCGCTCATGACAGTCTTGAAGTCACCAAGGTCAGTGACCATCATCATTTCACTGTCAAGTGCATCTAGCAGGAAAAGGAGGCGTCTGGCTACCATATCATTGATGCCATTGTAAGCAGATTCAACATTGCCACCCATTTGTTTAAGGAACTGGTTGTCAGCAAGTATAATTCCATCTGCTCCGCTTTCACGAATATCCCTTAAGCAAAAAGCAGCGTTTTGAAGATAAAGCGTGCCCTCTTCCCTGAAAGGAAGTACCACTACGGCATAAACCGGAAAATCATACTTTTCCTTGAGTTCCTCTACAAGCATAGGGGTAAATGAAGAACCGGTCCCACCTGACGCAGATGTTATAACAAAACATACATCAAAGCTCCCTCTTTCCTCGATCTGCCTCATTATATGGGTTTTGTTATCCTCAAAAACATGCTTACCCACATTTCGGTTGGCGCCAACGCCATGCAAATGAGGAATATGTATCCTGTCCTTTGCTTTTGTGAACTTCATCTCCTTTAGATCGTTCACTGCAGTATTGATAGCAATTGTTTGCACATTGCTTTTGTATTTTTGTTGGGACAAGTACTTGCCAAAGCGGCTCTTCTTACCAAAAGCCTCCCTGTTAATCGCATCCAGTATACGGTTTCCGCATTGACCGTTCCCAACGATGAGTATGTTGAGCAATTAATTCCTCCAAATGATAATATAATTATAATCAGATAAATCTTATGATAGCTTCCTTTAGTTATAAATCTATAGATTAGAACTTATATTGTTTGTGCCTGTAGAATATCCAGGCGGCTATAACTCCAACTATAACTAAAGGTATTGCATATACATATATAGGCTGTTCGAAGAGATGATCATATTTACCTTTTGTAACAAATATCTTGTTTGTCACTGAGTCCGAACTGACCTGCTGCAGTTGAGCATCAACACCATTGCTGAAAAGGTAACTGTTCTGGGTAGTGATAGTATAGGTGCCTACTTCTGCAGCCTTTAAAGTAAAAGAGAATTCTTTTTCCTGCTGAACACCGAAAGATTCCATATATACTGTTGGCACACCTGAGATAGTTTCTATTCCAGGACCACCTTCAAGTTCCAGACCTTCAGGAACCTGAATATTCACTGTCACACCTGTTGCCGAAGTATCCCCTGTATTTTTGATCTTGATGGTGCCATGGATGCCATCATTCCTATTAACTGTGTATTTATCGAGGGTTGTTGTGAATTCAAGCTCAGCATTCACAATATCCTCAGTTGCCCCCACTGTGATCACAGGGGAATTTGATGAAGCCTGCGGGAAATCCAATCCGGCAGTGTTCGAAAAACTGGCAGTTGTGGGTGCAAGAGTATAAGTGCCTGATTCAGTTGCTTTCAATTGATAAACAAATATAGTTTTGGATTCGCCCACTTCAACTGACGTGATTCCGGTCTGGCTTACAAAAGATTCATATAACAAGAATTTTGCCTGCTGAGGATCCTGGAAGATAACGTCTGTTGCCTCATCGTCACCAATATTTTCAACATTTACGGTTACACGTACAAGATCACCTACATTGAGTTGAGATGTATCAACTGTCTTTGTGATCTTAAGTTCAGGAGTACCTGAATATATAGCATACTTATAACCACCATCAATAGTTCCACTTTCATAGACATCGCCAACATTATAGTTGTTAAGGACTATGGAAACCCTGACCACAGGAAGAGTTCCGCTACTAACTGATATGAGAGTGATATCTATTGTAGCATCATCTTCAAAATCAAATTCATAAGAACTATCCTCATTTACAAGAAAATCATCAACCTTATTTCCATTGTTATACACATAGAATGAGGCGGACTCTGCACTGGGAAAGGCGTCTGTAACATCGATGACAAAATTGTTTATCTGGTACCCATCACCCATTGTAATGGTACCATTGTACAACTCTACCGCTGCGGAGGCATTTCCAGCCGTTGCCAGACAGAAAATAACCATACACAGAGAAATGACAAAGAATCGAGTGGGTTGAACCATATTTTCCTCAGGTAATCAGAATTTGATTTTGTTTTTCAGTAAAATACGCTGTTTTTGATATAAATCTTATGATTATAATCGTTTTTAAAATTTGTGTGAGAACAAACATTTATCGATATATGTTTCGCAAATCGGTCATATAATTAGTTCAAGACTGACATCTATCCATCGAGCCTGATGAACAAGAGAACCCATGGATATTACATCGACCCCGGTCTTTGCGTATTCTTCCAGATTATCTGTATTGATACCACCAGAGACCTCTATTATAATGTGCTCAGGTATCGATGATCTTTTCAACGTTTCCACAGTGTCAATGACCGCACCCGGACCCATATTGTCAAGCATGATAATATCAGCACCTGCTCTTGCAGCCGTCAGGGCATCTGCAGCAGATTCAACCTCAACCTCTATTTTCTGTGTGAAACCTGCCTTTTCCTTAGCAGATAACAGAGCACCTTCCACACCCATCATTTTCACGTGGTTGTCCTTTATCATTATAGTATCTGAAAGGTTGAATCTGTGAGAGTCACCACCACCTGCAATCACTGCCATTTTCTCATATTTGCGAAGTCCCGGTGTCGTCTTCCTTGTGCATGCTATCTTTACATCCGAATATTTACGTGCTATGTCTACGCATCTTCTTGTGTTCGTTGCTACTCCACAAAGATGACCAAGGAAGTTAAGGACAAGTCTTTCTGCCCTAAGAATAGAAAGAGAACTCCCACTTAAGGAAAATATTGTATCACTTTTTGAGAGACTGTCACCATCCAGATAGTTTGTGGTATAAACTACCCCTAAATAATCGAAGAACGATCGTGCAACATCAAGTCCTGCCAATGTGCAGTCCTCTTTCGTGAAAATAACAGCCTCTACGTGCCTTTCTGGAACAAGCTTGCAGGAAATATCATTATATCCCAGATCCTCTTCAAGGAAACTCTCTATTTCATGTGTGAACATCATATTACCTATGGGTATGTGCAGTAAAGTGATTTATATTCTTTCAGCATATAAGCAAAACCTACTTAACTAATCAATATAAGCAGTAATCAACAAATCTACTTAAATAAGCTCAATTTTCAGGGATAAATAATGCTTAAGATAGGACTTATTGGCTGTGGGACAATCGGAACCAGCATATGCAAAGCCATTGATGATGGCATCATTGAAGCAGAGCTTTTTGCTATTTATGACAGGAATAAGGATGATGTGGATAGACTGTTATCCACCCTCAAAATCTCCAACCCTCAGATAATAGAACCTGCTACAATGATCAAACAGATAGATCTTCTTGTAGAATGCGCATCACAGGAGGCTGTCTATGAGGTAATACCAGCAGCTCTCCATGCACATTGTGATGTTATGATAATGAGTGTGGGTGCTTTTGCAGACGAAAAATTGCATAACGCCATAAAGGAACTTGCAAAAGATAACAACTGCAAAGTGTATCTCCCCTCCGGAGCTATTGTCGGGCTTGACGGACTCAAATCAGCTTCAACCGAGGAAATATACTCAGTCACACTCACAACCCAAAAACCGCCAAGAGGACTTGCAGGAGCACCTTATGTTATCATAAACAAGATCGATCTGGACAAGATCGACGGGAAAACTGTTATTTTTGAAGGGCCTGCCAGTGAAGCGGTAAAAGCTTTCCCTGCAAATGTCAATGTCGCTGCAACCCTAAGCATTGCAGGTATTGGTTTTGAGAAAACCAAGGTAAGGATAGTAGCAAATCCGGCACTTACACGCAACATACACGAGATATCCGTTGAAGGTGCATTCGGAGAGTTTACAACACGGGTCGAGAATGTTCCGTCGCCTACAAATCCAAAGAGCAGCTATCTTGCATCCCTTTCTGCCATAGCTACCCTTAAAAAGATATCCAATCCGTTCCAGACTGGGACATGAACTGGAAATTACAGTAATCTATCTCCAACATATTCATAAAATTGATTTATGGACAGAATTGTCACTTACAAAAGGTTATGATCTAATGCAAGACACTCAACATATCATTGAAAAGATACAGGAGTTAAAAAAAGAACGTAATGCTGTCATCCTCGCACACAACTATGAGAGAGGAGAGATACAGGACATTGCAGACTTTACAGGCGACTCCCTAGGACTGAGCAAACAGGCAATGGAACAGGAAGCTGAAGTCATAGTGTTTTGCGGAGTTCATTTTATGGCTGAAAGTGCAGCCATCCTGAGTCCAGAAAAAACCGTGCTTCTGCCGGAAAAATATGCAGGTTGTCCTATGGCATCAATGATAACCGCCGATGCCTTGCGCGAGGAGAAAATGAAATATCCTGATGCTGCAGTCGTGTGTTACGTAAACTCAACAGCCGAGGTGAAAGCAGAAAGTGACATCTGCTGTACATCAGCAAACGCAGTTGAAGTCGTCAATTCCCTTGAAGAAAATGAAATATTGTTCGTCCCTGACAAGAATCTTGCAGACTATGTTTCCAGGTACAGCACAAAAAAGATAATCCCCTGGGAAGGATACTGCCCCACACATAACCAGATACTTGTTACAGATGTCATCAAGGCTAAGAAAGAACATCCTGATGCCGAAGTACTTGCACACCCGGAATGTCGCAGGGATGTAATTGACATGGCAGATAAGGTATTCAGCACCACCGGAATGGTTGAGTACGCCAAGAACTCAGGAGATGAGTTTATCATTGCCACTGAAAGTGGCATCCTTCACAAGCTGGAAAAGGACAATCCAGGTAAAAGATTCTATAGTGTCTCTGAATTTGCAGTCTGTCCGGAGATGAAAGCCATTGATCTTGACTCATTGCTGAACTCTCTTGAAAAGATGCAACATGTAATTACTGTTCCAGAGGATATCAGAGTCAAAGCCAGAATCGCACTTGACAGGATGCTTGAAGTGAAACGAAACAGGTAATCTATAGTATGCAAGCGTACCTAAAACTGATGCGTTCGGGCAATTGCCTTATGGCAGCCATTGCCGCAATAATTGGAGTGTTTATAGCCTACAACATCGTTGCAGCTAATAATCCGCTTTCCACCCAGTTTCCGATATTTGATGCAACAAAGGTATTCCTTGTAGTCTTTCTGGTAACTGGCGCAGGCAATGCCATCAATGACTATTTTGATGTTGAGATTGACAGGATAAATAAACCTGAAAGACCAATATCTTCCGGAAAGATAGGTCTTAAGACCGCCTTATATTTCTCACTGGCACTCTTTGCAATTGGCACTCTTATAGCAGCATCTATAAACCTGATATGTGGTTTTATTGCCCTTGTCAACTCTCTTTTACTCATATATTATGCAAGTAGCCTGAAACGCACGCCTCTCTTAGGAAATATTGCTGTTGGATATCTTACCGGTTCTACATTCCTCTTTGGCGGTGCTGTGTTCTTTGAAAACGGAGGAATCAACGGGATATTTGTACTTTTCCTGCTGGCAACCCTGGCAACCATAGCCCGCGAACTAGTAAAAGATATAGAAGATATTGAAGGTGACAGTAAAGACGGAGCACGCACACTGCCGATAATCATCGGAGCAAAAAAGGCAGCATATCTGGCATCACTGATAGGTTTTGTTGCAGTACTAGCAAGCCCATTGCCTTATCTGCAATCACTCATGGGTATACGCTACCTGTTCATAGTTGCTTTAGCTGACATGCTCTTTATCGTTGCTGTTTATCAGATACTCGGGAAGAATGATCCGGCAAAGTCATCAAAAATGTTTAAGATGGCAATGGCCTTCGCACTCATATCTTTCATAGCCGGTGTCTGATATCAATAAACGGTTATCATACCCCTGGCAAGCTGCATACAAAAATCCTGGATATGTTCGAGTTCGAAATCAATTACACCTTCTATTTCTTTTGCCACTGAATCCACTGATCCCTTTTCCATAATGACCTGGGCTGCCGCCACCTTGGGAGTATCAATAGGAACACCGATGTCACTCAGAAGCCATACATATGCCTCTTTCACATCAGGCACTTTTTCCACAATTCTTCCTGCAATATGATGGGAAAGAACATTGTATATCTTACCCACATGACTCACCGGATTCTTTCCTGCTGCTGCTTCACTGCTAACCGGACGGTTTAGGGGAATTATACCATTTACCCGGTTACCTCTTCCAACCTGTCCGCAGTCGGCATCTTCGGCTGATGTACCTGTAACGCTTGTATAGATCCCTTCCATGCCACGACCCGGAATATCAAGATTATTGAACGAGACAGATGTGTTCATCTGCACACCTTTCTCTTCCATGTAAGACACCAGATATCCGTTCATAGCTCCAAAAAGGTCATTCTTCATATTGAAATAATGTTGCTCGGAATCAACAAAAGAGTCGATCAGTGGCATTGCAACTGTTATGTCTAATTTTGTATCCCGCCTTATGCCCATGACCTTGACATCTTCACCTGATTCCGGATATTCTTCTTTGAACTGGGCAGAGTTCAGGTGCTTTTCCATATCCAGTACTGCCTGTTCAGTGAAAGAAAGGGGAGCATACCCTACTGCAGCCGATGTATCATTGGAACCAAGTATACCTTTTTGTCTCCTGAAGATGTCTGTGAGTTCTGCAGAACCTGGCTTGAGTTCTACCTGATATTCCACAAAGTCCGGCTGCACAAAACGTAGCTTCTCATCGAACCACCTTTTTGCAGTATCCACCGCTATATTGGCAACATCGATCTCTGTGTCTTCTACCTTGAAAGTTGCACGGTCACCAATAACAAGACGCATGGGTTCAACTACAATACCCCCACCAAAGATTCCAGCAGTTTCCCCGGCGACAAGCAGGCATTTATCCGTATTATGATGTAAGATCGTATCGAACTTCTCAAGGTATTCATTACATAGATTTACAGATATCTGATCCATAATAGCATCGCAGATGCTGTCAGGATGACCCAGTCCCTTTCTTTCAACAATTTCGAGGTTTTGTTCCGGAGCACTTGCTGCCCTGAATTTCTCTACGGTTATATTTCTCAGTTTAACCCCTCCCAAAGATTACTGACCACTATCGGCAGTTAGTATATGTAATTTTAATTAGAATGGCATTGAATTAATAACTACTCATTTTCAGAAGGAATTATTCCAGATGATTCTACATGCTTCAGATATTCCTGCAATATCATGGGGAACGTACTTGCAGGCACAAACCTGACACCAAGTTCTTCAGCCCATTTCTGTATCCCGAAATCACTGGCAACAACAGCAGCATCAAGCTCTTTTGCAAGTATAAGAACGTCTATGTCAGGAGCACTGTCAAGAATACCATAACGAAGAGCAGAACGGTACTTGTTCCTGAATTTCCCAATATGCCCGCCAATAACTCTCTTTTCGATATCAAAACTAATATCCTTTTTCGTCTCTGCTTTAGTATCGGTGAGCAGGCACTCAGTAGATGCATCCCAGATAGTTTCCTCAGCAATGACCATGCCCTTGTTGATACGTTCACGCATGTGTGATACATATTCATGGAATACCTTAGACGGAATCTGCACATTATACCTATCAGGAGCCTTTTTCACAAGCCATGTATCAATCTTCGCGATAACATCATCATCACAACCGTTGTTCTGAGCAAAGTCATGCAGCTCTTTGTAAACTGATGGAAAAGGCACATAACAACTTATACCAAGGTTTAACCTGGAGCTAGCTATAAGCTCTAATACCTCCCTCATTCCCCCGCATAAACCATCTTCACCAAGCTTTTCTCTTGTCTGCAGGTCGGTCAATGCAGTTGTATCCAGAACAAAACGCTGCCTTAGCATGTGATTATCTTCCTGTAGAGGCAGATTCGATTACCTGCCCTGCATATATAGATGGGTAGAGTTGGCTTAAAGTATTTTTGGTAGTCCAAAATAGATGGATGTAGTTTCCTGTACTTACCTCATATTTTAATAGTGACTCCATTTTCAATTAAGAGTGCACTCGTTTCTGAATATTATGTATGCCATTCATTGGGATTATTGTCATTTTGAGCCTATATTGATAATTGCAAAAACATATTTTAGAGCCCTGCTTTTCAAACAAATGCCACTTTCTGAATAAAAATAGTTTTTAGATAGCAATAGTAAACAAAAGAACAAGGATAATTAAGTTAAGGGAAAGGGGCTATAATAGTCCCTTTACTTTTTCTTGTTTTCTTTTTTGAATTAAAATCAGGTTGAATCCATTTTGTTGATGCTGCTTATCCAATTAAATGATGGATAAGTAGAGCATCACATATTCACTGATACGCCCTTTCGTCTTCACCTGTACTTTTCTCATCCTCATTGGCCGCATATCTTGCAAATGATTCAGCCGCCTGCTCATAGAAACTCATGGCGCTGCGGGAAGTTGTAGGTTTTACTCTTTTTTTGGCTTTGAGGAAGTGCTCGGCTGTGATTTTCAGACCGGCAGCTTTTTTCATAGCTTCTTCCTGACTAAGACCCGGAGTTATTACCTCACGAAGGGCCAGCATTGAAGCTTCACGGGAGATTGACTCGATATCAGCACCGACATAACCCTCGGTGATGTCGGCAAGCTCACGGATATTCACATCATTCTCAAGGGGTTTATCTGTAAGATGGATATTGAATATCTTTTCACGACTCTGTTTGTCAGGAGGACGAACATAGATAAGGCGGTCAAACCTACCCGGACGCAGCAGAGCAGGATCAACAATATCCGGGCGGTTGGTGGCAGCGACTATTACAACGTCCTTCAATTCCTCCACTCCATCTATTTCGGTGAGTATCTGGCTTACCACACGCTCGGTTGCATGTGCATCAACACTGGAACCACGCTCAGAAGCCATGGAATCGATCTCATCAAAGAAAATAATAGTTGGAGCAGCTTGTTTTGCTTTACGGAAAGTCTCACGAACCGCACGCTCAGACTCTCCAACATAGCGGCTGAAGAGTTCAGGACCTTTGATACTGATAAAATTTGCCTCGCTCTCGGTTGCCACTGCCTTTGCAAGCATTGTCTTACCTGTACCAGGAGGACCAAATAACATGATACCACGCGGTGGCTTTGTGCTCACCGTATCGAACAGATCAGGATACTTCAGGGGCCATTCTACAGCCTCTATCAACTCCTGCTTGGCTCCCTCCAGACCACCGATGTCTTCCCAGCTCACGTGGGGTACTTCTACGAAAACCTCCCTCATGGCAGAGGGTTCTATATTCTTCAGTGCCTCATCGAAATCTTTTTTGGACACTTCCAGCTTTTCCATAAACTCCGGCGGGATCTCATCCTCAACATCATCTATTTTCAGTTCAGGAAGAAGACGCCTCAGGGCATGCATTGCAGCTTCCTTACACAGGGTTGACAGGTCAGCACCCACAAATCCGTGGGTCACCGCAGCTATTTCCTTTAGCTCCAGTCCTTTTTCCAGAGGCATGCCTCTTGTGTGTACATAAAGGACCTGCAAACGTCCACTTGAATCAGGGATTCCTACTTCTATTTCCCTGTCGAACCTGCCGCCACGGCGCAGTGCTTCATCAATTGAATTGGGGCGGTTAGTTGCAGCGATAACTATGACTTTGCCTCTTGAAGCAAGACCATCCATCAGGGACAGTAGCTGTGCAACTATCCTGCGTTCCATTTCCCCCACGACCTCATCACGTTTGGGAGCTATGGAATCAACTTCATCTATGAAAATAATGGTTGGAGCATTACGTTGCGCCTCTTCGAATATCTCACGCAGCTTTTGCTCACTTTCACCGTAGTATTTGGAAACTACCTCAGGTCCGCTTACAGAAATGAAATTGGCGTCAGTCTCACTTGCGACTGCCCTTGCGATCAGGGTCTTGCCAGTACCCGGCGGCCCGAACAACAAGACACCTTTGGGGGGGTCGATACCCAGTTTGTTGAACAATTCCGGATGCTTGAGTGGAAGCTCTATCATCTCACGCACAAGTCCCAGTTCCCTCTGGAGACCTCCGATGTCCTCATATGTCACCTGACCGGTTGTGCTCTCTGCAATTGCGGCCTTCTCCCTGAGTTGTATCTGGGTACTCCTTGTCACAACCACAGGCCCCGATGGCTTGCTGGAAAGTACCACAAAAGAAATAGGATTGTTCACCGTCTCAACACGGATATTCTGTCCCTTTACAACAGGACGACCTTCCAATATCCGAAGAATGAAACGTGCACCTCCCACAAGATGCGTTTCCCGTGTTGGAGCCAGAGTCACAGCCTCAGCCTCCACCACCTGAACCTTTTTCAGAGTAACCTTATCATCAATACCTACTTTTGCATTGTTCCTGAGGTTACCGTCTATCCTCACAAGTTCCTTGCCTGCATCCTCAAGATAACCGGGCCAGACTATTGCATAGCATTTTTCCTTGCTCTTGATCTCAATGATATCGCCACTGATGGCGCCTATCTGCTGCATGAGGGGCTTATCAAGCCTGGCAATTCCTCTTCCTGCATCACGAGGATATGCCTGACCAACGCTGACGATTATTTCTTCAGTCAAAACCTATCACCACAAGTCCAGTCTTAAATACGGTATCGATGGTCGTCATTAATAATATATTCAGTAGAACTATGATTTAACGCTTCTGGGGTTTGGGGTGTTGGGTGGGGATGATTTGAAATTTGCAGGAGTTCAATAATCCGGGATTTTCTGAAAATGTATCAGGTCAAAGGAAATGAACATTTTTAAAGGCAGGTTATATCCCGATTTATAGCCCATAATAAAGGAAGAAGATTTAATTTTTAAGAATAGGAATATGAGGAGTAGGGGGTCTAAGTTAAAGTTGTGTTAATAAATTCAGTTATTACAGGCCAACCATTAATAGCACCTGCGAGTAAAACAATAAAAGCTAATAAAGCAAGAATGTATTGCCATTGCTTTTTAGCTACATTAGAAGCTATTCTAAATGCTTGGTTTATTTTGTGTTTGTTTATAAAAAAAATGTATTGGCTTTCAATTATGTTTGCTATGGGATCAACCATACTCTTTTGATATCTAAAAGACTCCATGAATACTTGGTACATTTTTTCATGATTGACCTCGACTGTTTGGTCAGATAAATTTATGTGGCGATTGATTATTTTATTGTGTACCTTGAAAGTGTTACGCCAGCCGGGATTATATTTTTCTATTAATGGTTTACTATTTCCATACCATGATGCATATTTATCAAGTATTTCTTTTTGTAAGGTTAACATTTCCATCGAAAGTTTGCCCCACGTATAATAATTGTAACTATTCAGCCTGACTGTTTTAATGATGCAAAAAACAATATACTATGGCTTCATTCTATGTGTTAAAAAATAGTAACTATTCAGCCTACCACAATTAGCCTATTGATACTGATTTGTAACTATTCAGCCTGATAAAAACGCTATCAATAACAATCTTGACAAAAAGTTGAAACGTAAATTTCATTAGGATCATTTATTTTGATTGTTGCTATTGATTGCTTTTTTGATTGTTAGATTGTTAGTGAGCAGACATCTCTATTTCGATGAAATCAGTACCAATAGGCAAATCGTGCCAGGCTGAATAGTTACTCGGAAAGATTTGCTGGACATTTGTAAAACGCCCCTGTTATGCTTCAGCCATAAATTGCAGTCCATGCAATTACAACCCATCAACCACTTGTCCAAGAACAATAGCAAGGCTGAATCGTAAAAAGCTGTCAAAAATAGAAGATGTAACCGAAGTTACATCTCATTCTTCAATTTCTCAACAAGCTCAGCCCTGATACAGTCATCACGGTCTCCGCCACATACCATGCCACGAACACCTATTATGTCAGGCTGAATGCGCTTGAGCACCGGGATATCGTCGAAAATGAGTGAACCGGCAATAGCTGAGAGCAGACCTACTTCACGAATAGCAGCTGTGAAAACAGTGAGTGCTTCCTCATCCATGAATTCGAATGTGGAGCGACCGTCCTTGATACCTGTATCTACCATTACCACATCAACACCTGCTTTTGCGCCGACGGCAGGAAGCAGTTGTGGATTGATGGAATTGATACGCTCATAGTCAGAATAACCTGATGCAACTACCTTTTTCTCAGGGTCAAAGTCCTTTACAGCTTTTGTGATGTTGGTAAGCATTTCGAGAGCTTGACCCTCGGTTTGCACATCATAAAGACCGACTTTGATGTAATCTGCACCTGCAACTGCGGCACCAAGTGCTGCAAGAGATGCTGTGCCCGGTTTGAAATTAAAGTCGCCGATTGTTGCGCTGATTGGCTTTTCAGACTTGATCGCTTCCTTTACCGAACTTATGATCCATGGGAAATTTGCGCCAAGTGAACCTTCTTTTGGATTCTTTACGTCAACAATGTCAGCACCGCCTTCGTGTGATGCGATTGCCTCTTCAGGATTGATAGGACTTATTAGTAATTTCATATTATAACCTCTTTTTTTATAGCATGACAGGTGTATCAATTATATATGTTTCGTATCATTTTCGTTCTTGATATATTCAACCGGACCGTAGTCCATGCGCAGGGCGGGAATCGTAGTGAATATAAACCCATACATTTCTCCAGCTGCATATGCAACACATCCAATGCCGTTAAGATAGTCGATGCCGTAAAACCAGCAGAAGTATACATAGCAGACCTCAACCTGCTTGAGAAGATTGGCAAGAGGGAAAAGAACTTTGATATCATAAAAGCCATATCTGAGAATACAAAGGTAATGCTGGATCCTGGAATCACATCCGTTTCTGAAACAGAGGATGTTATGGAAATAGTACAATCCATTATACTGGGAACCGAGACCGCATCCCTTGATACAATAAAGACGGTTATTTCACTATATCCTGGAAGAGTTAATGTCAGCATTGACAAAAAGAATGGTAAGATACTCACAAGCGACCCATCTATGCCTGATGACCCGTTCAGAATAGTAGAACTACTGAATGACTATGATCTGGATAACATAATAATCCTGGACCTTGACAGAGTTGGAACATCAAGTGGCGTGGATTCACAATTTTTAAGTAAGATTGTCTCTATCTCTGAACATAATGTACTTCTTGGCGGCGGTGTCCGCAACGTGGAAGACATTAAGGCATTGGAAGAGATAGGAATAAAGGGCGCACTTGTTGCAACCGCACTACACAACGGTTCCATCCCCCTTCATGAAATTCAGAAGTAACATTATATAACAAAATTATCATTTATCGGTGTAATCATGGCAGACAAGGAAGACAATGTAGAAATAGGCGAGAACTATGGAGAAATTAAGATGGGAGCCGGCTGGTTCCTGACCATTACCCTCGCATCAAGTGAAAGATTCGAAAACGAATACATAGAGATCGCAAAGGAAAGAAGCGGACAGAAGAAAGCACGTTTTAACCTGAATCCTAAATACACTCGCACACTTGGAGAAGCTCTTATCAAATTCGCTGATGAGAACGGACTTGAGTGACCTGTGGGGTCACTAACTTACTTTTTTGAAGGTTACCCAGAAAACACTGCCTTTTCCTTCCAGATTGTCCTCTACGCCATAGTAGCCATCATGTAGCTCCATGATACGTTTGACAATGGCAAGTCCAAGGCCTGTGCCCCTAACACCTTTTTTATCAGCACGTTTGAAACGGTCGAATAAAAAAGGCTTATATGAATCTGGAATTCCATCCCCACGGTCAGTGACCGTGACTTTCCAGAATTTACCTTCATCAATGAAATCAATGCTGATGACATTGTTTTCAGGTCCGTATTTTATAGCATTGGATAACAGATTCATAAAAACTTCACTTACAAGAGGATTCACACTGGAATAACAGGGATTATCGGAAGATAATTTTAAAATGATTCCTTTGTTTTTGATCTGTCGAGAAAAGTCGAATATTATATTTTTGAAAACGCCGGCAATATCTATATTTATGATAGTCTATTTCTTCGATGGAATTGAGTTTCTCATATCTGCAAGCACTTTCAAGCAGGTTTATCAGTTTTTTGTTACTTTCTGAGATCATACGTAAGAAGCGAAGCTTTTTCTCATCTACTTCAAGTTCCTCAAGAGTTTCCGTATAACCACTTATAGTACTGGCAGGACTAAGCAGGTCATGACGTATGATGTCAGAAAAAAGATCTTTCAAATGATTTAGTTGTTCAAGCTCTTTAGTGTGTTTTTGCAGTTCTCTTTCTGCATTTTTCATATTAGTTATGTCAAGTACTGCAAAAGTAACACCTTTTGAAAATGATTCAGGGTAAATAGGACATGAACTCAGAATAACATCGATTATCACACCATCTTTGCGAGCCATCCTAGTCTCTACTATTCCTGTCCCCCTCTCATTTATCAGGGAATATTTCTCCAGACCCACATGTTCATATGTTTCATCATCAGGATATATCATTCTGGAATTTTGGCCAACGAATTCTCCCCTTGAATAACCAAGCATTTCACATAAATTATCATTAACCTCTACAAATGCCCTGTCAGACACAACGCCTATTCCGGTAGGTACTGCCCTGAATATACTCTCAATACGTGCCTTACTTTGCTTAAGTTCCTTTTCCTTCATTTTTCTCTCAGTGATATCAATAATTATACCATTATAGCGGAAAGGATGGTCACCGCCATTCTCACTGAGCAGGGATATTTCATTTACCCAAATGACATCACCTGCTTTACTTACCAGGCGATAATCTTCAGAAAGGTATACCTGATCGGTACTCTCAAATGCAGCCACATCTGATGCCAGTTTTTCAATATCATCAGGATGAACAATATCAATGTACCTCATGCCACCCGACTCAAAATCCTCTTTACTATATCCAAGCTGAGAAATGTTATCGGACACATATTTGACAGGCCACCCCTCTTGGCATGACCAGCTAAAAGTAATGATAGGTATACATTTATAGATCGATTCAAGGTTCCTGACATTATATATCTCATCGATGAGAACCTTTTCCTTGTAGTAATTCTCACTCACTTCTTCCAAATAGATAACAATGCCTTCATAATCCCCACTTTCACTGAAAAAAGGCACCATACGTACGGAAAGAAAAATATGTTTACCCAAGGGAGTGATTACATGCATCCGCTGCTTGAAGGATTCCTTAAGGGAACTCTTAGTATTAATATACAATTGCCTTAAACCTGGATTGCCATCGAGCGTGTGATTAGGAATATCACGAAAGAGGTTCTTTCCAATCACATCCTCTGCAGACACACCCAGAATAGATTCCATTGCATTATTAAAAAGAATGAAGTCATCATTTCTGTCAAAAGCACATATTCCAATTGGTGCGTTCCGAACAATTATCGAATCAAGCATTGTCTAACCAGACCTGATTTTTGCAGAATAATTGTGAACATAAATACTACATAAGTAAAGTATGACCTCTAGCTATATATCAATATATTAAACATGATGATTCATTTTACCAATTGTATAAAATTGATAAATGAAATATTAGCATGACATAAAAATCAATGTGATACAATCCTTATCGTAAAAATGAAAAAATTGCATCCAGAACTTCAGATTCAATCTCGCCGATACTACGGTCAGTATCAATTATCACAAATCTTTCTGGGTTTTCCCTGGCAAGCCGCAGGTAGTTCTCTCTCACACCTTCAAGGAAACTTATCTTCTCAAATTTGGTTTTGTCCCCGCGATTGCCGCATCGCTCCACAGCAATGTCCGGTTCTATGTCAAAGAGGATTGTCAGATCGGGGTCCACAGTCCAGCCCCTGTGAATGTCCTGGATCCATTTCACAGGATCAGCGAACCGGCTTTTTAATGTCATACCCTGGTAAGCATAACGGCTTCCTGAATAACGATCTGAAATCACATTCTTTCCACCTTCCAGAGCAGGGAGCAGGAGCTTAGAGATATGCTCTGCATGGTCTGCGGTGAAAAGCAAAAGCTCTGCAAGGTTATCCGTATCAGAATGGATGGCACGGTTCACAGCCTCACCTATCCAACCAGTTGTGGGTTCTCTTGTGAAAACAAACTCTGAGAATCTGGAATTTGAATTCAACAGACTTGTTATCGTCGATTTACCAGAACCATCTATACCTTCCAGAGTGATGAGTTTACCTTTCATGAGCATCAACAATGAAAGCAAAGGAATACTATTTAGAGTATTTGTTCCACAAAAACTCTGATTCCCTTTTATGTCCTTAAGACGTCTTCACTGACGCACTGTGGGCATTTCACCGGAAACATATCAGGATTTTCCATAAAAACGAATTCACATGTATTGCATCTGAAGTATACTTTATTAGGGTCATAGTTGTCCATAATTATTCCTCAAATAAATATGACTCACAATGATAAATATAGTAATCGGTTGTATAAATATAACGTATATGCATCCGGCAAAACTATATGCAAAGGAAAAGAACCCTGAAAAGGATACTAAATGACAACAATTGGAGTAATTACCAGGGGAAAGTATGGGAACCGCCTGATAGATACCATTAGCTCAAAAACTGAAATGGAAGTAGTTCAGACTTCCGTGCCGCAGATGCTGCCTGACTTCATCGATGAGCCAAATGAATTCCTGGAAGGACTCAATATAGACAACTCCGTGTTCGATTCGGACATTGTTATCACCTATTCACTTCATCCGGACCTTACCGCGGCAATAGCCCATATGGCAGGAAAAGCCGGTGTAAAAGCCCTGATAGTACCTGGAGGAGCATCAAAAGCACCTGTTGTGGAACTTGAAGATATAGCAAAACAGTATGACATGCTCATTGAAGTTGAGGATATATGCTGCACCCTTCAGGAAAAGCCGGAAACAAAAGAACTTTGTTCGCACCTATCAAGCCCTGTCCTTGATATTGATGTCGATAAAGGTATAATAGAATCCGTAGAAGTATTATGTGGGGCACCATGTGGAAGCACGTGGCACATGGCAAAGGAACTTGTAGGAATGAAGGTAGAAGAAGCACCTGCCAGAGCCGGACTGCTCATACAACAATATCCATGCAGGGCCATCAGGGGAAATATGGGCGGCATCCATGAATCCGGGGAGATTCATAAAAAAGCCGTCGAAGATGCGATTCAGAAGAAAAAAGAAGACTGAGCTTATAAATGGGGAAATATGGACAATATCCAGATAGCTGAAAGGTTCAACCAGATAGCAAAACTTCTGGAATTCAAGGGAGAGAATCCGTTCAAGACCAGAGCATATACAACTGCCGCAAAGACGATAAAAGGACTTGATGAAGAACTGGTGTTATTATACAAGAATGGAAAAATCGACACCTTACCAGGAGTCGGTGAAGCACTTAAAGGCAAAATAGTAGAAATGCTGGAAACCGGTTCATTCAACGCCTATGAGAAGACAGTGAAAGAAGTACCACATGGCATCATGGATATAATGAATATTCCCGGCATCGGTCCGAAAATGGCAAGGCAATTCTACGAAAAACTTGGTATCACATCTATTGATGAACTAAGCAAGGCTGCCAGGGAGCACAGGATACGGAGACTTCCAAGAATGGGTGAGAAACAGGAAGATAAGATCCTCAGGTCGATTATCCGACTTCAACAGGACAAGGATCAGGGAAGACACCAAATAGCTCTTGCCACATACATCGCAAAAGAGATAACTGAGGAGTTGTCCTCCAGCCCATATATCGAAAAGGTAGTCATAGCAGGCAGCTTGCGAAGAAAGAAGGATACTGTGGGAGATATTGACCTTATAGCAGTTTCAGATGATCCGGAAAAGACACTTCGAACCTTTGTAAATCTGAGTAAGGTTGAAGAGGTACTGGAATCAGGAACTTCTAAAAGTGCTGTCATGTATCCTGGAAACCTGCGTGTGGACCTGAGAGTTGTTGAAAAGATTTCATTTGGTTCAATGTTGCAGCATTTCACGGGTTCAAAAGAACATAATATTCACCTTCGAAAAATTGCACTCTCAAAAGGTTACAGCCTGAACGAGTATGGCATTACAAATGAAAGCAGTGGCAAACTCACACCATGCAGCAAGGAAAAAGACCTGTATGAATTTCTGGGACTGGAATACCTGACCCCCGAACTCAGAGAGAACCGGGGAGAGATAGAAGCAAGCCTCACAGGAAAGCTTCCTCACCTGATTGAGAAAGAAGATATTAAAGGCGATCTTCATGTCCATTCCAATTGGAGTGACGGTGTAAACACAATAGAAGAACTTGCACAGGCGGCCATTCAGCGCGGATATGAGTACATTGCAATCACAGACCACTCACATTCCACAGGTATTGCCAACGGATTATCTGAAAAAAGGTTGCTTGAGCATATCGAAGAGATAGAGGTTCTCAATGAGAAATTCGACGACATAAGGATACTTTCAGGTACAGAATGCGATATTAAAGCAGACGGAAAGCTGGATTACAGTAATGACATCCTTGAGAAACTGGACATTGTAATTGTGGCGGTACATGCTGGACTTGAACAGGACATGAACAAGATGACCAGGAGGATATTTGCAGCCCTTGAGAATGAACATGTGGATATACTTGCTCATCCCACCGGCAGAAAATTCGGCAAACGACCTGCATATGACGTGGATATGGATAAAATACTAACCGTGGCAAAAGACAACGACAAAGCCTTGGAAATCAATTCTTCGCCATGGAGACTTGACCTGAATGACACCAATGCAAGAAAAGCAAAGGAATATGGTGTTAAGATTGCCATCAACACAGACACACATGCAATTGACCATTTTGACAATATATCATTTGGGATAGATGTTGCAAGAAGGGGATGGATAGAACAGGAAGATGTTATCAATACCATGAGCCTGAAGCAACTGTGCGTCAGACTTGGCATTCCAAAAAAATGATAATAAAATAAGATTCCAAAACTTAATATTATAGATATATTGCACCATAAGGAAATAATTGATATTCTTGTTGCTTCCTTTCAGGAAAAAAACAAAAAATATAAATTCCTCTTCTGTAAATTTAATTTTGATAAATACAAGAAAGGAGTAGAATTACTGAAGAATCAACAGTGTAATACAGTTTGTAGGCATTTACGCTTAGCTGGTAGTTAAACACATCATAAATGGAAAATTATGAGGTGCTATTTTGAAAAATATGAAAGCTAACAGGCATGACAGATCCGTGAAAAAACATGAAATCGAGTTTCAGAAAGAGATGAAAAGGCAGCAAAAAAGAAGAACATGATAATATAGCTTTTTTGGGTTACGCTTTAATGAAAATATTAACTGGCAGGATTATCCTGCCAATTCCTATTATTATTTGTTCTGCAATTTAATACGCTGAGCAAGTATGCATTTTCCGCCTCGGTGACCACCCAACGGATTAAAGGTAGTACCCAGGGAATTCATGCACCTTGCCATAACAGCGGCACCACGTGCAAGACCGTCATCCACGAATACAACATGCTCGTCGATCTTGTGGTTGATGCCAAGTTCATGAAGGTACTTCAGTATGAGTTTTGGCTTGTTGCCGGTTATACCTGCCCTTCCAGTGACACCTATTGCAGTGTCCTCAAAAACAAGACCCTCATCCTGTGCCACCTTGACAAGACGCTGCACTACACGCCCCATGACCTCATCGATGACAGCGAACAGAAACTTCATATTATGCTTTTCATAGATCTCAGCTCCAAGTACTGCCAGTTTATCCATATCTGAGCCATTGTCACCAATATCACAGCCAATTAGTACTACGTTTATCGCATCTGCAGCCTCTGAATTCACAGGAACACTGCCGTATCGATTACGGCCTTTGGGAACTTTCTCAATAATGATATAGTTCAATATTTTCTCTGCATATTCATGAATAGCTTTGCCTTTCAGTTTCAGACTGATCCCATCAAGTGACTTGTCACCGGAAATATCAAGTGCAGTACCTTTTTTGGAATCAACCTCACCAGTTCCTTTGATAATCGCATCAGGAATAGCACCGGCGTAACCACAGAAGTTTCCGATGGTCTTCGCATAAGGAAGATCAGGGCTGATTATCCTGCCGTCAAGAGTGGTACCAAAATCCATGGAAATACATGGATTGCGGAAATCCACGTCCACCCATTTTGCACCTTCCTTAATTCCCGCAGTTGCAAGTTCTCCTTCCATTTCGTTAGCAACTATCTCAACACCTGTTGCACCGGTAGGAGGAGTCACACTTGCCACTGCACCATCAAATATCACTTTTTCAAGTTTGGAGTATTTCTGGAACCTGTCAGGGATATTAGAAATAGACATTGGTGGAGTCATTCGGTTTGGCGGTACTCCTGCCATTAGACATCCGTCTGCCAGTGCCTTGATGAACTCACCTACTTCATCAGGAGAATCAAAACCTGCAACAACACCTGTAGATCTGACAACGAAATGAACGTCTGTCTTAATGTCAAGATTTGCGTCCTTCACAGCTCCAAGGAGAGTATTTTTAACCAATTCACCAACCGATTCCCTTGTCAGCTCGACACCGTTCAGTGTCATTCCAAATACCTCTTCTCCTGGTTTTGGAGGGCGTACATCCCTTGTCATACTAACTGTTTTTTTAACAAGCCTTGTCTTGCCGTCTTCCAGATTGGTTGCGGTGAGAATACATTTTGTAGTGGTATTACCCACTTCTACCGATGCCACAATAAAATATGATTTGGATTTGTTTTTAAGATCAAGTAAGCGAACTGAAGGACTTTCTGCAATTCTGGGTTTATATGCCATTTGTTTCCCTCACATATAGGGTTGAAGTTTCTGGGTGATATTCTGTTTAGGTACAGCACCAATTAACTTATCAACATATTTTCCTTCTTTGAAGATAAGCATAGCAGGAATACTAGTTATTCCAAATTTTACAGCTGTCATTTTGTCCTCATCTACGTTCAACTTGCCAATGACTAATTTTCCCTGCATTTCGGTTGCCAATTCATCGAGAACAGGAGATATCGTACGGCAAGGACCGCACCACGGCGCCCAGCAATCCACCAGTACCAAAGGATACTTTGATACGAATTCATCAAATGTTGCATCTGCAATTGTCACCGGACCTGAAGGATACTGGTTTTTCTCCAGAGATCTTTGTAAGTCCTGCATCCTTTTTTGCCTGATAGATTCTAATTCATCCATGAAATACACCTTTTTGATAAGTATTATTGTTTACAGATATTTAACTGTGAACATGATTTGATATAGACGTTGGATTTCTCTTTAGTATCTGTTATTAACACATTTAATTGTTTGTATGGTTGTGCAATTACTACGCAATACCATGCCCTCCGGGAAAATCTGGGAAAAAGGAATAAACATCAAAACAATAGACTAACAGGGATAAAAATGGCAAAATGGACACTTGAGAATATACTTAGAATCGACCCGCAGGAGTTTGAAGTACTTCTCTCAAGACTTTTTTCGAGTATAGGATACAAGACAGAACTTACCCAATACTCCAGAGACAGAGGAATTGACATTGTTATTATGATAGAGAACTTCGGACTCACGCACAAATGGCTGGTCCAGGCGAAGAGATATTCAGAATCCGTAGGTGTAAAGGAAGTAAGAGAATATAGCAGTCTCAGATATCGTGACCATGTTGATGGCGTGATAATTGCTGCAACCTCTTCGTTCACTAAAGAAGCAATGGAAGAAGCAGCAGAGCATAACCTCAAACTCATAGATGGAAATCTGCTTGTGGAAATGCTCAACCACTATTTACCTAACCAGTACTCAGAAATTGCGAACAATTCTGGGAAAAATACTGATAAACTGCCAGAGAAAATAGGCAATGGAGCTATTCTGAAAAGAGGAGAGAAAGTTCTTGCAAATGAAGTAGTAACGATGGGAAATGAAAAGTTCACCATCATCCTGACAAATAAGAATGTGTTCCTCAAAAAGGAAAGTTCCAGCTTCTTTTCAAAAAGTTCAAACATTGAAGAACGCATCGAAATAAAGGACATTTTAGGATTGCATAACGAACCAAACAGATCCGTAATAATAACAGGAAATAAAAAACTCAAAATGTATCCTATTACCTCCAGAAAACTTCCTGAGCTAGCAAATATATTCGAAACCCTTCGCCCGGAATACCTGAGGGGCGAACACCTGAAGCTCTCATCAAGAAATGGAACACAACTAATAATACTCACAAACAAACGTCTAATTGTTTCCGAGATTTCCGGGGAGAGACAGAAGGAGATTTCCAACAAGAAAATCGTTGGCGTTGAACTAAAAAGTGGTTTCCTCAAAAAAGACCAGTTGCTTGTGTTGGAAGATTCCGGTGTTGTAGTAAAACATTATTTTGATGTTAATGAACCTGGGAAATGGAAAGAAATGATAGAACAATGCGTCAGAACATATTGAATTTCTAACAATACTTCACAAGCGTGAAACCTATATAACTGATACATCAAATGACTACTAACCAGGAGAGAGAAAACAATGGTTACAGAAACAATTAAGATCGAAGGTATGATGTGCGGACACTGCCAGGCAAACGTGGAAAAGTCCATTGGTGCAATTGCCGGGGTCAGTGAAGTAAAAGTCGACCTTACAACAAAAAAGGCAACAGTTACCTTTGATGATTCTGTTGCAAACCTTGATGCCATTAAGGCAGCAGTAGCAGACGCAGGTTATACTATTGTAGTCTGAAGTATCAAAAATAAACTAATTTTATTACTTTTTCCAGCAATATGAAAGCAGATATCAAAGTATACGGCATGACATGCATGCATTGCCACAAGCGTGTGAATGATGCAATATCAAATCTCGAAGGTGTGAATTCTGTTGAGGTCAGCCTTGAAAACGAGATGGCATCTGTTGATTTCGATACAGAGACCATTGCCCTTGAGGATATTAAAAAAGCCGTTACTGACGCAGGCTATGAAGTTGGTGAAGATGCCTGTCAGGTTCCCGATGAAGAAGAGGCAGCGTGTCCAATAATAATTGATGATGAAGAGCCGGAAGAAAGCAAAGCGGAGCCAGGAACTGTTAAGGAAATTGCCTTCAAGGTCTCAGGTATGCAATGCTCTGCATGCGCACAGAACATCGAAAAGGCCCTGAATAAACGGGATGCTGTGATATCTGCTTCTGTGAATTTGCCAATGGAAAGAGCATCTATCAGTTATGATCCTGCACTCATCTCCCCGGAGGAGATGGAAAATGCAATTGAGGATATAGGTTATCATGTTGTTAAAGACAGGATCGTGCTTGAAGTAGGCGGAATGAAATGTGCGGCCTGTTCCCAGAACGTTGAAAAAGTCCTCAAGAGACTGCAAGGCGTTAGTTCTGCAAGTGTGAATATTACCACAGGAAGAGCACAGGTAGAATATAATTCATCCCTTGTCTCGATAGATGAAATAAAGAAAGCCGTGGATGGTATAGGATATTCAGCTTCCCTTCCGGCCGATAGAAAGGAATCAGAAGACAGGGAAAGAAAGGAAAGGAAACATGAAATCAGACAGCAGAGGAACAACCTGCTTATTTCCGTTGCAATTTTAATTCCAATAATGCTTGGGAATATGAAAATGATGTTTCCGGGTCCTTTTGGTTTTGTGCCAGCCCTACTCTCTGACAGGAATCTGCTGTTCGTGCTGGCAACCATTGTTATGGTGTTCCCAGGAAGGCAGTTTTTCGTTGGCACGTACCGTGGACTGAAACATGGTGTCACCGACATGAACCTGCTGATAGCCACCGGTACCGGGGCGGCTTATGTAATCAGCATTGCAGCAAGTTACCTTAATCTTGGTCCTGGCTACGAGCATGTGTATTATGACACAGCAGTGATGCTTATCACTTTCATCGTTTTTGGAAGATATCTGGAAGCAAGGGCTAAAGGGAGAACATCCGAATCCATTAAGAAACTCATCGGCTTGCAGGCGAAGACAGCACGAATTATCGTTGCCGGTGAAGAGAAAGAAATACCTGTGGAAGATGTACAGGTAGATGACATCGTCTTTGTTAGACCCGGAGAAAAAGCACCTGTTGATGGGGTTATTGTAGAGGGTTCGTCTGCCATGGACGAGTCAATGATCACAGGCGAGAGTATCCCTGTGGAAAAGAACGTTGATGACATGGTTATCGGCTCCACGCTCAATAAATCAGGTGCACTGAAATTCAAGGCCACCAACGTTGGTGCTGACACCGCCCTTGCAAGGATAATCGAACTCGTGGAAAATGCCCAGAACTCTAAGGCACCCATACAGCGTATAGCCGATGTTGTAGCCGGGCATTTCATTCTCGTAGTTCACGTTATTGCACTGGCAGCGTTCTTCTTCTGGTATTTCATAGGGTATGAGAGATTTGATGTTGCAGTACACTCAGGAATAGCAAGTCCGTTCCTATTCTCTTTGCTTATTTCCATCACCGTGCTTGTGATATCCTGCCCATGTGCCGTGGGACTTGCAACGCCTGCCGCCATTATGGTAGGTACCGGAAAGGGAGCTGAGAACGGCATCCTGATAAAGAGTGGTGAAGCCCTTGAAAGAACACTGAAAATCGACACAATCGTATTCGATAAAACAGGAACCCTCACTAAAGGCAAGCCTGAACTTACCGATATTGTGCTGACTGCTGGCCATGATAAAGATGAGATTCTTACACTTGCAGCAAGTGCAGAGAAAGGCTCCGAGCATCCCCTTGGAGAAGCCATTGTTCGGGCTGCCGAGGAAAAGAAACTGGATATAAGGACTGTGGAGCAGTTCAGCTCTATCGCAGGACATGGTGTTGAAGCCACTATCGATGGCAACATGGTGCTACTTGGAACCCGCAAGCTCATGGAAGACAATGATATTGACACCTCATCGCTCACTGAGAACATGGAAAGCCTTGAAGCTGAAGGCAAGACTGCAATGATAGTTGCAAAAGAAGGACAAACGATTGGAATTGTCGCAGTTGCAGATACCCTCAAGGAAAACTCAAAAGAGGCTGTGGAAAAGCTACAAAAGATGGACATTGAAGTAGTGATGATTACCGGAGACAACCGCAGGACTGCGGACGCAATAGCAGCCCAGCTTGGAATTAACAGAGTACTGTCAGAAGTGCTTCCGGGAGACAAAGCATCGGAAATTAAGAAACTCCAGGAAGAAGGCAGAATCGTCGCAATGGTAGGTGATGGCATCAATGATGCACCTGCACTAACACAATCGGACATTGGTATTGCAATGGGAGCTGGAACGGATGTTGCAATGGAATCCGCACAGATAGTCCTGATAAAGAACGACCTGCGAGATGTGTTGGCATCCATAAAACTAAGTCGCCTGACCATGAACAAGATCAAGCAAAACCTGTTCTGGGCATTCGGTTACAACAGTATTGGTATACCGCTTGCCGCAGGTATACTCTATCCATTCATCACCAGGATAGTCATCAGCCCTGAACTTGCAGCGGCTTTCATGGCTATGAGCTCAATTTCGGTCACAACGAATTCCCTGCTCATGAAGAGAAGCAGGATAAAATAAGGAGGCGTCCAAATGGATAAAGTATCAGACAAGAATGCAGGAAAATACGCACTTATAGCAAGCGTAGTTTCTTGACTTTTGCTTGTCATCATTTTTGCAGGGCTTTCCTTTTTGGTCAATGGTTCCAGAACCGTGCCACTGTACAGCCAGGTGGACATCATTGCAGGCATGGTCTTTGTGTTCATCCTGAGCATGATCGTGGCGGCTTCTGTGTGGCCTGGGATTATTAAGAAAAAAGAAGATTGACAACGACTATCCGATGTATGCTACAATACCTGTTTGATAAATTTGATATCATCGAGATCTATGCATAGTCATTTGTCAAGAAAATTGGCTCAAGAAACGTTCTTAAGAGTGTCAGTTTTAGACATGGGAACATTCTTAATCAGTATTATTAAAAACAATATTGTGAAGATGGTTGCATATATCAATCCTTAAACATGAGTTTGAGTAAGAATATGTAGTTCCCGAATCAAATATCTAGTTCAAATATATTTAAGCACTTCGAATCAGCGTCATTGAACATGAAAATAAAAACATGTCAATTGATCTCGTATTTTAAACTATTTCATCTATCATAGGGAAGGATATATGAATAAATCTAAGTAGATGGCAACTACACATTTTTTCGAAAAAGATAAATACACCCATAACTATTCACGGAATTGGAATTACTATCACTTTACGATAGAAATGTTGGTACGAAAAATGAGAAAAATTAATATAATTACAATAATGATTGTTGCGACCCTGCTGTTATTTTCAACAGCCTGAGCAACAGTCTTTACGCCAGTCTCTATAGAGACCACTCTGAATCCAGGGGAATCCGTAGAGGAAACGAAAACAGTGATAACTGACGCGACCCCCATAGGAAGAGCTGATATAGTTTTCAGCTTTGATCTTACCGGAAGTATGGGCGATGTCCTCAGTACAGCAAAATCCAATGCTGTTGACATTATGACTGCGGTAGATTCCGAGGTTCCTGATGCACAGTTCGGTGTGGTATCATACATGGATGATGTAGATCAATACAATTCATTTGGCTATTCTAACACATACGGCGTAGCTTCACGCGGCGATTACCCATACAACATGGACAATGCAATAACAAATAATAAGGCGGCAATATCCAGTGCAATAAACGGCCTATCACTTGGCTACGGAAGCGATGGACCTGAAGGATATACTCGTGTATTCTATGAAAGCTATGCTGATACAACAATAGGCTATCGCACGGGAGCAAAGAAGATATTCATCAATTTCGCTGATGATATCCCTCATGACAACAACCTGAACGAAGACGTACCTGGTAAAACCGGGATTTATACTACCGGTGGAAACCCAGGAAGGAATGGAGTAATGGATGAAACATCAGACTCCAGCAAGATCGGCGTAGGAAATGATGACCTCGACCTTCAAACTGTCCTGCAGGAAATGAAGAACAACGACATTACCCTTCTGGAAGTACAAAGTAGTTCAAGCAAGTTGGAGTACTGGACTCACTGGACAGGTATTACCGGTGGAAATGTTTATCAAATCGACGACTCAGCTGAAGTAAAGAATGCTATTCTTTCTCTTGTAAGTGATGTAGTATCAAACATCGATGCGCTTACCCTTGAAGTAGAACCAGGTTATGAGAGCTGGGTATCATGGACCCCAGAGTCATACACTGATGTCAAAGGAAGCGAAACAAAGCAGTTCGACGTGACAATTACAGTACCTGCTGGAACTGCCTCTGGAGAGTACAATTTTAAGATACACCTTGTAGCAGACGGAGCTATTCTGGCTTCACAGGATGTTAAAATCACAGTGCCTGGTGAATCATCACCAGCTGCAGATATACCAGAATTCCCAACGGTTATACTGCCAATGGCTGCAATAATGGGCCTAGCATTTGTGTTTATGAGAAGGAAGTAATTGATCTGATAAAGATTAATTACCCTTTCCATTTTTCTTTTTTGAACAGCATTGAGAAATGTGCTGTTGAAATTTTTTAATCACATTACAATGTTCTATCGAGTATTATAAAATAGCTGATAAGAGCTACGTGAGAAAAATCGCTTAAAGGTCCGAATGCGGATTGATATCGCATCCTGTGCACGGCAAACACATCGTATCAAAAGTATCTGCACGCAGACCATGCTCATCCAGTTTTCTCCTCAGGAAACGGTTGAGATGAAGTAACCTTTCTGCAGATGGTCTTTCTATTGTCACCTCGCCTTCGCGTAACGGGTGTCTGGCAGCGGCTCTTAGAATTGGAACAACGCCTATGGATACGAGTTCCTCAATGCCTTTCTCTGCGGATTCATCCGTTTCCCCAAGGCCGATTATGAAATTGGAACAGACTTTGTTCTTTCCAAATATCTCAACGCCTTCTCTTAATGCATCAAGTAAGTGCTCAAGGTCCTGATCGGGACAGACAACCGCGTAGATATCCCTGTCCATGGTCTCAACGTTGTATTTGAGTTCGTCAGCACCGGCGTCCTTAAGCCTGCGTGTGCTGCCTTCAGTCGGGTATACGGAAACACCGATTGGAACATTATATATGTTCCTGAGCCTGCGAATAAGTTCCTCAGCCCTGTCAACCTCTTTTTCTGCAGATATTTCAACGCCTGATGTGATGGAAATTGCCTTCATCCTACCGGTACTGTTGGCATCTGCAATCATCTTCAGCATCTCATCCATGGTCTTAACCTTGCCACCTAATTTTGGGACAGGACAAAACTTGCAGTCAAAGATACATTTCTCACACATAGTAATGAAAGCCTGATCCGGGCAGTGGATGAGTTCCTCTTCAATATTGCCTCTTGCAATCTCAACACCGTCCCTTCTTATCACAAGTTCCCCATTTTCCATTTCTGCATTTAATGGAGATTCTTTTTTAACAGCGAGACGGACACGGTTTCCTCCAGAGTTGAAAAAAAAGGCTACATTGCCAGCTCCAGGACCGGCTGTGGGGATGGTCAAACCGTGAATGAGAGTAGGATCCATGTTTACGGAACCTACTGAGATAAGTTGTGCTTTAGTTTCTGGTTTCATGAATTCTCCATTCGCGAAAATATGACCTTTTTTAGTAGTATAGTTACATAACCTATTTTTGCCTGGGATACTTTATTGTTTCCCCAAAATGATCCATACCATTCCGGTCAATGACATCGCCCAGCCGTTCTCCTTCAAAAGCATTCTGACGATAATATTCAATGGTCTTTTCGAGGATATCAAACACAACTTCCTCTTTGTTCGTCCTGAGCAACTGGTCGCCCATGCGTGGTCTTTTACCGACTTTACCACCAACGAAGATAGCAAACCCTTGTGCCTTTGTTTGCATGGCATCTTTACGGCATGCTGCAATGCACAAACCACAGGATACACATTTATGCATATCAAGGTAAAGGCTGCTACTCTCAATATTTATGGCCAACATACCACAGGCTTTTTCGCATTGCCTGCACATGACACAATTGTCTTCAATAAAAACAGGTTCTTCAAAACCCATGATACCGAAATCGTTTTCCTGAACTTTCAGGCAGGATGCGGGGCAGCCAGTTACTGCTATCTTGAACTTGTAAGGAACTGGTTTTGCAAAGTATAACCCATCTATTTTTTCGCATATTCCCTGACAGTCAATAAGACCACGTTTGCAAACACTGTCTCCCTGGCATGCCACGACAGCTCTTATCTTTTTTCCGGTGGCTCCCGGACCAATTCCCGCTGAAATCATTTGCTCACTGGCATCATCTGTATTGTTAAGATGAACGAACGGTATCTCCATGCCCTGACGGGAGGTCACATGTACATAGCCCTTACCGTACCTGTCGGCAGCATCAGCTGCTGCCCTGAGATAATCGGATGTCAGTTTGCCACCTGCAGCGTGCAAGCGCATGGAGAAGTAATCATCCTGCCTTTGGGAAAGAAAACCTTTTTCCTTTAGCAGGTCTTTGTCTGAATTTCTTTTTACCATTTAGGTCACTTTCTGTTCCATTTATATGGAAGTTATTTGAAACACCTGTTAATAGTGAAGGAATAGATAACTGGTTTAGTAATAAATAGCTGGCATAAAAACATTTTGGAACATCCCTCAAACACAGGAAATATCACTAATAATCATGATGCTGCGAACCTTAATGATTATATAATTCAAATTTTGTTTTATACAATAAGAACAATATAACGCATCCTAAAAGGACATCCGTGATCCTGGGAGATTAAGATGCCGATCGATCCTATATGTAAAAAAATTGTCCCTGAGGGGTCTCCGTGTAATACAGAATACGGAGGAAAAACGTACCATTTTTGTTCCGACTGGTGCCAGGTTAAATTCGAGCACCTCGAAAAAAGCGTTATACGAATGAAGAGATCCATCCCTGAAAAAGAGCGCATATCTTTTGGGAAACTAAGGAAGGATATAATCAAGCCGGGAATCTGCACCTTGTGCGGAGCCTGCTCAGCAGCATGTGAATCCATAGCTATCAAAAACGATCAGCCCACACTTGTGAGCAAATGCACTGCATGTGGTGTTTGCTACAATCAGTGTCCTCGAACCATAACAACTGAAGAGGGACTCATCGGAAAGCTACGCAATGCTTACAGTGCACGTTCAGCACTTCCCGATATCAAGGGACAGGATGGTGGAGTTGTGACTGCAATGCTTGCATATGCACTTGATGAAGGACTCATCGACTGTGCCATCGTCACCAAAAGATCAGAAGAGGAACCGTGGAAACCCGTACCCATGATCGCACGGACATGCGAAGAATTGTTGGACTCTTCCGGCAGTATGTACAGTCACAGCATGACAATGAATGCATTGATGAGTGCCATAAAACAGGGCTGGAGAAGTATCGCTTTTGTAGGTCCGAGTTGTAATATCGATGCTGTCACCAAGATGCAAAAAAGCCCATACGGATTTTTGAATCTATTCATGAGAGCGAATATACTGAAAATGGGACTGTTCTGTATGGATACTTTCTATTACGAAGGAATTAAGGAATTCGTGGAAAGCAAGAACATACGTCTGGAAGATATCGAATCCATGAAGATTCGTAAGGGTCAGTTTGAATTCCACACCCCTGAAGAGCTAAAGGTCTATCCTCTACATGAACTGGACGTGTACAGGAGCAGCTCATGCAAATTCTGTACGGATATGGCAGCTGAGAATGCCGATATATCTTTTGGCGGTGTCGGTACACCACAGGGACGGACCACGGTCATTGCCCGCTCAGGTCTGGGATATGAATTGTATAATGAAGCTGTTGATAACGGTTATATAGACTCAAAACTGCTTGAGGAAAAAGAGATAAAGGGTGCTCTTAACCTTGCGAAGATGAAGAAGATACAGATGTATTCACTTAACCGCAGGCAGAATATTTGAGCTTTTATGGCAGTCCTGATACTGCCAATCTATTTTTATTAATTGTAAAATACTGCTGTACGAATGAGATAGCAGTTTCGTAGATTCCTTCTTTTCAAAATAGAACATTAATTTGTAACTATTCAGCCTGGCACGATTTGCCTATTGGTACTGATTTCATCGAAATAGAGATGTCTGCTCACTAACAATCTAACAATCAAAAAAGCAATCAATAGCAACAATCAAAATAAATGATTCTAATGAAATTTACGTTTCAACTTTTTGTCAAGATTGTTATTGATAGCGTTTTTATCAGGCTGAATAGTTACATTAATTTTATCATTACCCCTGTGCTTGATAAAAAGAATAAAGATAGAACAATTCTGGCACTTACAGTTACTTTTACCTGCCTTGTAATTGTATTTCTGACAGGGATGCTGAAGGGAAATATCTGAGAGTAGTGACACAAAAAACCTACTTTTTTAAGCATCAACATCCAATATTCTATTATGACCTCCTATGACTACGTCCACGGTTATTCCGAAAAGGAATCTGTCCGCCTCCGCGACCAGGCAAATACACTTGAAGAACTCCTGCACAGCGATACAAAATACCCGCCAAACAGCAAAGTGCTTGAAGCCGGATGTGGCATCGGCGCCCAGACGGTGATCCTCTCGAAAAATAGCCCACATGCACGGATTACATCCATAGACATATCAGAGGACTCCCTGAACAAAGCTAAAGAACGTGCCACCAAAGAGGGAGTTAAAAATGTGGAGTTCCGTGTGGAAAGTATCTTCGACCTCCCCTTTGAGGATGAGAGTTTCGACCACGTTTTCGTCTGCTTCGTGCTCGAACACCTAAAGGAGCCAGTCCAGGCTCTTGCAAACCTGCGCAGAGTACTCCGCAAAGGCGGCACAATCACAGTTATCGAAGGAGACCACGGCTCATGCTTCTTCCACCCCGAAACAGAGGACGCAGTAAAAGCCTGGAATAGCCTTGTAAGAGCGCAGGCAAGACTCGAAGGCAATTCACTCATCGGCAGGCAGGTCTACCCACTTATCAAAAAAGCAGGATTCACAAACATTGCAGTATCGCCCCGCATGGCCTACAGCGATTCCAGCCGACCGCACATGGAGGAAGGTTTTGTTAGGAAGACAATCATCCCCATGGTTGAAGGTGTCAGGGAGAGTGCCATTGAGATGGGAATTATTGATGCGGAAACCTTTGACAGAGGGATTGAGGATCTTCACAGGACGGCGGCGGAGTATGGGACTTTCAATTATATGTTCTTTAAGGGTGTGGGGAGGAAATAGTAAAGATAACAAGAAGCTCATAATTTTGTGGCTACTATAATAAACCCATTCACCCTTTTCCCAGTCCTCGTCACAAACTCATCATTCTTGAAATACTCAACCTCAAACCCGTTCTCAATCAACAAAAGAACAAGCTCCTTCTCAGTGAAATGATGAGCAATATAAGCAACTTCCCCGGTTACCTCATCATAAGCAACGATCGAACCCTCCTCCTTTGTCACCGGCAGGTCATTGATGTACCGTTCACGATAGATCTTAGAATGCCAGGTCTGACCGAAATCTGCGATGTAGAGATGGCCTTGTGGTTTCAGAACCCTGCACGCTTCACGGATTATTCTGGCACGGTCGTCTTTTGAGACAACGGTAGTCAGGAAAGCCTGCATTACAGCAACATCGAAACTTGCGTCAGGGAAGGGAAGAGTTGTGGCATTGCCCTTGACAAATAATGGAATTTGCGAGCAGTTCTGAGATTTTGAAGAGGACTTTGCCATGCTCAGAACCTCGGTGTTGACATCAACACCGGTTACCGAATAACCATGCAATGCCAGTGGAAGACTTACTTTTCCGTTGGCACAACCTATGTCAAGAATACGGCAGGCAGGAGATGTGTATTTGTAGATTATCGGGTCAAGCTCAATTGTTGTCGGGATGTTTTTGCCATTAATACATTCCCACGGATTTGTTTGCTCGCCCATTCTTTCTCAAAACTCCTTGAAACTTGCTTCAGAAAAGATACTATCCGTTATGAGATATAGATTATTATCAATAGCTTAATGACGAAAGTCAGTTTTCCGAAGTACTGGTTGACATGTTCTTATGACCCAGAGTCCGCTCGGCCTCACACCTGCATTCCATCATAACAGACTCAGGAATCAGTTTCCTGACCAATAGGAACCCTAGAGGAATCAGGATTATATCATCAATAGTTCCTATGACAGGAATAAAATCAGGAATCAGATCGATAGGGCTTAGAACATAAATGGCAACACCACCTGCAAGCACCCTTGTGTACAGAGGCAGATCTGGCCTTTTGCTTGCAAGGGAGAGTGTTTTTGTGTGTAGCTGCACCTTGTAGAACTTTTCCTTCAACAAAGCTTTAAGAGCTATTTTTACTATACCCATCGGATAAACCTCAGAAAATATAGTCACATGATCCGTGTTATGCGCACTGAACAAAATTACACATCAAACGTCAACAGGACGCGATGTATCCCATTCAGCCTCAATGAAATGTCTGAAGATGCAAACATGCTCTTTCCCATTGTACCATGTGGCATTAAGCGTCAACGGAGCTATATCATCCTTAATAGTTATTACAAGGAGTTCCTCATTATCAATAACAAGTATACCACCCTTTAAAGGGTTTACGTTGCTTTTTTCCTTATATACCCTTATTTCAGCACCGGAAAACTCCTTTGCAATATCTATAACGTGGGCCTTGTCCCTGCCGGTTATCTTTATCTTAACTCCTTCACCGAGCTTCACCTGAATCATCTGTCTTATGGAATCCATGATAGGATAGACCTCTATCACCTTTTTCAGAGAAGAATATGAGGACGCAAATATGATTTCTTCATCGGCGGATTCCATCATCTGGAGAATCTTATCATTGACATTCTTCACACCACTTATATTCCACACAGAATCCTCTTCCACACTACCTTCCTGTGCCTGATAGATAGTCTCAAGCTGCTCATTAGAGAACTTCACAGCGTCCTCATAACTCGCCTTTAATTTGTCAATGATAACATCAGGAGCATATGCCCTATATCGCATTGGTTTGGTATTCTGGACTTTAACCAATCCCCTGTCCTTAAGCCGGTCTATAACGCCATACACAGCAGAGCGTGGGATACCCGAAAGAGCATGGATATCCGCTGCATTCCTGCTCCCGTACTGCGTAAGTGTGACCAAAACCTTTGCCTCATAGGATGTCAGACCCAGTTGCTGGAGAGATTCTATTAGTGAATTCATAATACTAATTGCGTAATTACATTTTATTTGTCATTTTCTTCTTTCTTGTTCTTTTTCTTAGACCTCATATACAGAGGTGTACTGACAAGACCAAGAACAACAACACCACCGAACATAGTGGTTCCATTCAACTTTGATTCGGAAGCACCAACGTTCACTGTTGCCTTTAGGCCTTCTGAATACTGGCTCTCATCGTGCTTATCCGTATATTTTACTTCCGTGCTTATAGCGTAGGGCTTAATAGTAGCATCCTCTGCCACATTTACCTCGAAAGTTGCAGTCTTTGAATCCCCCGGATACATGTCACCAAGATATGCTTCATCATCTGTGGTAGTGAACGGATCGACAACACTTACCCTTGCGATACAATCATATGCGATATCGTCTCCTGTGTTGGCATATGTAATGTTAATGGTTTCCTTGTCACCTGCCTGGAGATCGGACTCGGTCTTTATAACCTTGAAATAAGGTTCATCCTCAACGACAACATCAATGTACATTGTCTGGTTCATTTCCTCGTACCAGTAGTATGTGTCACCGTATGGAGGAGTGACAGCAGAATCCTTTTGGTATCTGTAAGAGACATCCAGCTTCAAAGTATAGGTTCCAGCCTTTGCGCTGTCATATACTTCTATTGGAAACCCAGCAGGTTCTTCAAGTGATTTTCCTGAACTTATAGAACCCAGGAGCAATGTGTCTAACTGAATATCTATAGGAGTGTCCTGGTCAACAAGTGAAAGTGTTGCAGTTATGGATTCAGCCTTTGTAATCGCCCTGTCGGAAGCAAGTTCGCTTGCCATGAACGATCTGGTGAGAGCCTCACCGATCTGACCATCCCTGAAATCATCTTCTATCTCATCATCGTCGGCCTCGTATCCTGTGACCTGACCATCATTCATCAGGTTCACATACAGAACTGCTTCTTCTCCTCTCTCAAATACTTCATCGCAGGCGAGGTTAGCTTTCAAATGAGGAGAACCGTAAACATCATAATAATCGCTTGCAATTTCTGAAACAACATCCTCATCTATGCTTGCAGACACAACCTGCATACAGCTAAGTAACAGGAGTGCAATCGTAAGCAACTTTGCATTTTTAAGTGAAATCATATACTCACCTTGTTAATTTCTACATTTTTATCTGAATATTTATCTGATACTTTACGTCCTGATCTCCACAAATCCAGATTCACCATGATAGGTGGCAGGACAACGACTGTACTGAACAATGAAAAAGCCACAGCTATCACCGTAACTTTTCCAAAATCGCTTAACATTGGGAACGAAGATACTATGAGGGCTGAAAAACCGAATATTACGGTAGAACCTGATGCAATAATTGCCGGTCCTACTGAGGATGCAGCTCTTTCCATAGCATCATATGGTTCCATTCCTCGATCACGTTCCTCGAAGTAACGTTCAAGCATAAGTATTGTAAATTCGGCTCCAATACCTATTGCAAGAGCCCCAAGCGTAGCAGTCAGGGGATTATATGCCATATCAAGGAGATACATCACACCGCCTATCCATCCTGTGACCATTACAATTGGTAATATTGTGGATACGGCTTTCAACCAGTCCCTGTAGATGACAAGCATACCAAGGAAAATGATAGCCATTCCAAGATAACCCATCTGAGTCCTTCCTGATGTAAGAGCATCTATAATGGAAGTTGACATCACCTTTGAACCGGTGATTGTGACTGAAACCCCTGCCGGTGGAGTGTACCACTCAAGGTCATTCTCGACCAGATCAATTGTGGTTGTAAGCTGCTCTGTAGTAAGGTCACTCTCAAGCTGGAGGTTCATTACGGCAAGATTTCTACCTTCCAGGTACTGATCAGTGACAACTGTGGATATACTATCAGTAACTGAAGTGATCGTATCCTTATCAGAAGGTATTGAACCATAACTTGAATCGATCAAAGAACCGATACTACTTGATCCTGTAATATGACTATTGCCCTCTTCTTCCCGTTCCGAAAAATCTACCATCCATTGCAACACATCCGGGTCCAGAACATTATTGGCTTTGACAATGATGTTAATATTATCTATACCATTCATAACACTGGTCAGTTTGTTCAGGTCCTGCAAGGCCTGCATATCCTGCGGTACAAAATCCTTAGTCTCGGTCTGTACCCCTACGTGCTCATCAGCATACAGTCCTGCAACTGCAAGGATAGATGCCAGGGCAATGATGATCAAAGGTCGTTTTGCCGTGAACATCGCAACACTTGAGATCGTTCTTCCAATTACAGTCTCTGTTGGTTCTACCTGCTTTACAGGAGTAGATTTGACCGAGCAGCTGTTCTGCTTTTTTTCAGCCCGTCTGTCAAGTATGTACAATACAGAAACAAGAACGAACATAGCAGCAAGATAACAAAGGATTACCCCTACAAGGCTCATTTTTCCAAAGTCCTGTATCATCGGAACAGAGGATATGAGAAGAGCAATGAAACCCAGGCACGTAGCTACAACAGCAACACCCACTGCAGGACCGGTGTGTTTTATTGTGTCGATTATGGCGTCTTCGACACATTCACCTTTTGCAAGTTCTTCTTCCACACGGTTATGGAACTGGATCGCATAGTCTGCACCAAGACCTATAAGGATAGGGAATACTGCCATGGATGCCATTGTCATAGGTATATTGAGATAACCCATTGCTCCAAAGGTCCATACAAGACCTACCAGAACCACAGGAATTGGCATCAGACACCATCTGACGTGCCGGAACACCACCAGCAGAGCAAATATCATCAGAATGAAAGCAAGGAGTAACATGATCTGGAGGCTTGAGCTCATTTCCTCTGACATTGCTATCATGAATGCCGGATCACCTGTGGCAACAGCAGTAGTACCTGACGGGAAATCAACTACTTCAATTGCTCTTTCAACCTGAGAAAGAACTCTTTGTTTATTGCTCTCATCAATATTTCCAGGCATCTGAACCATGATAATGGTATGTGTTGTGTCAGGCATGAACTGGTCAACGTAAGCAGATGGTAATTGATCGATAATTGTCAGTATTTTGTCATCGTTGTTTGGTATTTCAGTACGCCCGGTCACGTAATAAGCTGTATCTTTGACCAGTGAGGCAAGGCTGACAACATTCTCAACGCCCTTATCCTGCTCGATAATACCGTCAAAATCATCAATTGCTTCCAGAACTTCAGATTCTCTTACATCATCAGAATCTACAAGTACCATTACAACTTCGCTTCCAAAATTAGTCTTATAGATGTGATCATAATTCTGGTAGAGCTCTGAATCTTTTTCAACAAAAGTGTCAGTTCCACTCTTATGCTCTATCAGGCCTGCACCCTGCAATGATACGAACATCAGGAGTATAGCTACGAGAATTATACCCTTGGGCCATTTTTCTATAAAAGCCCCTATTTTTTCAAATATTATTTTTGCAGACATGATAACTGTTAGTAAGACAATACTAACAAGATATATACTTGAGTAATTGCAGCAAGTAGTATTTATTAAAATAAATAATGAGAGCTTCCGGAAACTCAAACCATTAGCAAGAATAATGTTATTTAGAGATCAAATAATGCATGCTTGCTTGCAGAATGGATTATTGACTATTTGTTACTATGCTGATAAAAAGGCAAATAAAATTAGAAATAGGAAATGTTTGGAACCAAAACTGGTATGAAAGACGGTATATATGACCTTATAAGTAAATCCTGATGCCAGAAAAACCAAATAAAATAATGAAAGAAAAAAAGTAACTATTCAGCCTGATAAAAACACTATCAATAGCAATCTTGACAAAAAGTTGAGACCTACATTTTATTAGGATCATTAATTTTGATTGTTGCCATTGATTGCTTTTTTGATTCTTAGGTTGTTAGTGAGCAAACATCTCCGTTTTGATTAAATCAGTATCAATAGGCTAATTGTGGTAGGCTGAATAGTTACGAAAAAAAAAAAAAACAGACCGAAATATCTATTTCTGCCATCAGGTTTCTGCCTTCCAGTAAGCAATTATGAAGGAACCACAGAGAAAAATGAAAAATAAAATGAAGAAATGGTCAAATCATTCCTCTTGGTTGTTTGTGCTCAGGAAGTGCAGGTAATGCCATTGTATTAATAAGAATTGGACTCTCTACTTCCTTTGCACGTTCAAGCAGAAGTTCTTTGCCTTTTTGAGTTACTGCAAACAAGGGAACAGCGGTTCCAACCTGTGCAAGAGGCTTGATAACATCCCTTATAGCCTTTGATGCACAACCTGTGATGATATCAACATAATTAATGAGTTCAAGTGCATCCTCCCTGCTAAGACCTGTGGTATGTGCACCGATTATTATAAGCTCCAGATCAAGTTCAGCTTCAACTTCACGAAGTTTCTTTGCAGTATTTGGGTCAACGGCAGAAACTGCAATTCTCTTATAACCAAGTTGTGCTGCCTTCTCCACACCAGCTACCGGGTCGATAATTGCAGAAGATGGATCAAGGATAACTCCTCCCATCTCTCCGATTCCATTGATGATACCATCAATAGGCTCTGTTTCGACAAGTCCTGACATCCTGGCACTCATTCCCTGAACAAGGGTTGGGTTATTGGTGATAACGGTTCCTGCACCCTCACAAACGGTTACTGTCGTATCAAGAAAGTCTCTTCGAAGACCGGTCATCATAACTTCTGATGCCCCAAATCCAACAAAGACCTCATGCTCCAGTATCCTATCATCTGTGAACATGCCGAAATCCTTTATGCGGAATTCCATATTTTCCCTGACCGCATCTTTAGTGATTTTTTTTATTCCACGCATTTTATCAAATAAAGGACACCAATCGACCATAGGTTCCCCTACTTCTACCACTTTACCATCTTTTACAACAACTCTCGTCTTTCCTAAAAGTTCCATTACATGAGGCATATCCGTCACCTTTTAAATTTATATGATATGTATTTTTAAAGTTAAAATTCAACTAGCATCATCCACAATATCGGATGCATTCATATGCATAATTTCAATTAATTTTAGAATCTCTTTTCTTTGATCAACGTCAAATTTGAATAAGAGATTCTCCTCCCATTTCGTGAATATCTTCATCATTTCAGGTTCTATTGATTTTCCTTTCTCCGTCAGAAAAATACGATATGAGCGTCTATCATTTTCGTCGACCTGCCTTAAAATATAACCACCATCAATTAATTTTTTTATAGTTCTTGCAATTGTGGTCTTATCTACCTTTATTATCTGAGCAAGTGATCCCTGATTAATACCATCCATTTTGTAGAGGGGCATCAAAATACGGAGTTGTGCACCTCCAAAACCGTAGGGCTCCAATTCTTTGTCATAATATCTACGAGCATATCTGTGGAGATATGAAATGTGTTTTCCAACGAATTTAGTATACACAGTCTTATGCTCCCCTTTAATAGATTTTTTAAACTCTAATAGTTGTATGTGCAACTTACAATAGTTGTAGATACAACCATCTTTGTATAGCTGACGGTGAAATAAGAAAAACATCAACTTAACAAAAATCCGTTCTGTAGAACTACTCAAACAATTAAAATATATAATCTAATATACCTGTCAGGATTGTGCATGAATATTAACCATTTCATGGTTTCAATAGTTACGTGCATTGACAGGTTAAAGAAATCTAAAATCAGTTTCTTTAACCAACATTTTTAATATAATCATTTGCTTTTCTAACACTTAAATATCTATACATATTACTCTATTTCAAATTCGAGGAACTTACGATGATCACTAAAGAAGAAGTAGAACACGTAGGCTGGCTCGCACGCATCGAGATCGATGAGAAAGAATCCGATGCTTATGCGCAGAAGCTCAACTCCGTGCTGGAATATTTCGGGCAGCTCGATGAGGTTGATACCGAAGATGTGCCACCTACATACCATGTTGCAGACATTATGAACGTATTCAGGGAAGATGTTGTTAAGCCATCCATGCCACAGGAAGACGTGCTTGCAAACACAGAGAACAAGCAGGAAGGCAATTTCAAAGCCCCAAGGATCATGTGAGGTGTGCAAATGACAGCATGGACTGATATTTCAAACATAAAGCAAAGAATTGCAGACTCTTCAGCCGAAGAGGTCACAGCAACCTACATCGAGGCCATCGGCAAGAGTAAGATAAATGGATTCACAACTGTATGGGACGAGGCAATAAATGTTGCTCGTGAAATAGACTCAAACGGCCACGAAGGACCCCTTGCAGGAGTGCCTATCGCTATTAAGGAAAACATATCCACAAAAGGACTCTCCACAACCTGTTCATCTAAGATATTGCAGGGATACGTGCCACCATACGATGCACACGTTATCGAGAGATTGAAGGAAGCAGGCGCAGTAATTCTCGGAAAGACCAACATGGATGAATTTGCCATGGGAACTTCCACCGAATCCAGCTGCTACGGACCCACATTCAACCCATGGGACCTTGACAGAGTACCAGGCGGCTCATCAGGTGGCAGTGCCGCTGTTGTTGCAGCAGGCGAGGCACCCATATCACTTGGCTCAGACACCGGTGGGTCGGTCAGATGTCCGGCAGCTTACTGTGGCGTAGTGGGACTCAAACCAACTTACGGATGTATCTCAAGGTACGGACTCATCTCTTACGCAAACTCACTGGAACAAATTGGCCCTCTGGCAACAAATGTAGCAGACATTGCGACAATTATGGATGTTGTCGCAGGATACGATCAAAGGGACAGCACATCCATCAACAGGGAAAACACATACAGCAATGCCCTGAAAGATGATGTAAAAGGAATGAAGATCGGTGTACCTGATGAGTACTTCGGTGAGGGTATCGACAAGGATGTCGAGAAGTCTGTGTGGAATGCCATCAGCATATTTGAGGACATGGGAGCTACTTACGAGAAGGTATCCATGCCACACACAAAATACGCACTTGCATCTTATTATATTATAGCCATGAGCGAAGCCTCATCCAACCTTGCACGTTTTGACGGAACCAGATTCGGACACCGTGCAGATGGAGAAAACTGGCACGTAATGGCATCAAAGACCCGTGCAGAAGGTTTTGGAACCGAGGTCAAGCGCAGGGTATTGCTTGGAACCTACGCACTTTCAGCAGGTTACCATGACAAATACTATCTTAAAGCACTCAAGGTAAGGACCCTTGTGAAGCAGGACTTTGATAAGGCTCTTGCAAATGTTGATGTGCTTATGGCACCAACCATGCCAGCACCGGCATTCAAGATAGGAGAGAAGATAGAGGACCCACTTTCACTTTACCTCTCAGATGTCAACACGGTACCGATGAACCTTGCAGGTGTACCATCCATCTCAGTACCATGTGGATTTGCAGGCGACATGCCTGTTGGACTGCAAATAATAGGCAAGCACTTCGATGAGAATGCCATCATCAAGGCAGCTTACAGTTTCGAGCAGAATACAGATCACCACACCAGAAGACCACCGGAGGTGGCATAATGGTTTATGAGAACCCTGACGGAGTAAGGATAGGACTTGAGGTCCACGTCCAGCTGAACAAGCTCAACACAAAGCTGTTCTGTGGCTGTTCCACAAAATACCACGACTCCGAACCCAACACCCATGTGTGTCCTGTATGCCTGGGACTTCCAGGTTCATTGCCAGTCATCAACGAGAAAGCAGTTGAGTACGCCATGAAGATAGGGCTTGCACTGAACTGCAGCATTGTGGAGCAGACCCAGTTCCACAGGAAGAACTACTACTACCCTGACCTTCCAAAAGGTTTCCAGACTACCCAATATGATTTCCCGATAGCAGGCGAAGGAAAGATAGTAATTGAAGGCGAGGACGGGGAACGAGTCATAGGAATAACACGTGCACATATGGAAGAGGATCCCGGAAGACTCCAGCATATGGGAAGCATTGACAAGTCCAAGGGTACACTCATTAACTACAACCGTTCCGGAATGACACTTGTCGAAATCGTCAGCGAACCTGACATGAGAAGTCCAAAGGAAGCAAGACGCTATCTTGACAAACTCAGAAGTATCCTTGATTATCTCGACGTTTTCGATGGCGACCTTGAAGGGGCAATGAGGGTTGACGCCAATGTTTCTGTGTTCATGGGAGAGCGTGTTGAGGTCAAGAACATCTCATCCTTCAAAGGTGCTGAAAGGGCACTGCTCTACGAAATAATGAGGCAGAAGAACCACATCAGACGTGGTGGCGAGATCACACTGGAAACCAGACACTTCGATGAAGCCAGAGGCGTGACACTTTCCATGCGTACCAAGGAAACAGAGAATGACTATCGTTACTTCCCTGAACCTGATCTTGTACCTTTGAGAGTGGCAGACAGAGTACCGGAAATACTCAAAACATTGCCGGAACTTCCTGATGCAAAGAGAGAGCGTTTCGTCAAAGAATACGGCATCATCGACATGCATGCAAGGGCGCTCACAACCGAAATAAAAGTAGCAGACTTCTACGAAGATGTGGCAGCAAAGGTAGACCCCAAGGCAGCAGCAGTATGGGTTGCAGATATCCTTAAAGGTGAACTCAACTACCGCGATCTTAGCATCAATGCATTCTCAGTGGAAGATATTGTTGCCATCATTGAACTGGTTACCAGTGACAAGATCACAGAACAGAGTGGCGTTGAGATTATCCGTACTGTAAGGGATAACGGAGGCAAACCACTGGACATTGTCAAAGAGAAAGGACTTCTCAAGGTGGCAGATGATATTGTTGCAACAGCCGTTGAAGAAGCAATTGCCGAGAATCCGGAAGCTGTAACAGATTTCCATGCAGGCAAGGAGAAATCAATGAACTTCCTTGTTGGTAAGGTAATGCAAAAGACAAAGGGACGTGCTGATGCCCGTGAAGCAAGAGAAAAACTCATTGCAAAACTGAATGAATAAGATGGGGCTGAAACCCCATATCTATTTCTTTTTTAATTTGTTAATTATTACAGGTGCTTTGGTTCAACGTTCTCAAGGAATGCCTCACCACGTGGTGTGATAACGTAAGTCGTATCATCCTCTTTTTCAATGTAGAGAGTATCCACAAGCATATCAAGATTCAGCTTTGCCTGTACATTATTAAGGTCAAACTTGGCCTTGACCTCATCAAAGCTCATTTTCCCTTCACCCAGACTTTCAACAATGTGCCTGCGAACAGGATTCTGCATAGCCTTCAAACCAGCCCTATGGTCCTCAGTGGGGTTCTCCTTGAGCTTGCCCTCTTTCTTTGCTTTCTCGTACCATTCATCTCTTCTTTGTTTTAGGTCATCTGTTGGTTCAATACTCTCAAGATAGACCTCTGCGCGTGGTGTGATGACGTAGGTTGTTTCATCCTCTTTTTCAATGTAAAGGTTAGCTTCCAGCATGTTCAGATGCAGTTTCATCGGCATATCCTGCAGCTTGAACTCGGCCTTTAGTTCATCGAAGGTCATCTTCTTATCATTCAGGTGTTTGATGATATCTCTTCGAACCGGGTTCTGCAGGGTCTTCAGTTTTGCATTATGATCATCAGTAGGACTCTTATTGAGCTTACCCTCTTTCTTCATCCTATCATACCATTCCTGTCTTCTTTGCTCCAGATCATCATTTGTCATATCAATCGTTAATTATTAATGATGATACTTATTAAATAGTTTGTCCTGTAGAAACGATAATTAGCATGAGTATTTATACCATAGAAGACAGTGACAGAATAACTCAATAGGATACGAAATAGAACATGGATTTGCCAAAACAATTATATGTTTTGAGCATCATGTAAGCAGCCTATTATTCTAATAATACATATTACAATCATTTAGGTGAAAATAATGGCAAGATTCCCAGAAGCTGAAAACAGGATATTGATAAAGAAGATCTGTATGGATTGCAATGCCCGCAATGCAGTACGTGCAACAAGATGCAGAAAATGCGGTTGCAAAGACCTGCGTATGAAATCCAAGGAAACGAGAGGCTGATCTTTCTCATGCAAGTGGAAGAGTACCTTAACAAGATCGCAGAAAGCGAAGGTACAGTTCACTTGACACTTATCGACCCGGCATCACAGACTCCGGAAGAGGCTGCAGAGATTGCATATGCTGCAAGCCTTGGAGGAACAGATGCTATTATGGTCGGTGGTTCCACAGGAGCCGGAGGGGTGGTACTTGATCAGACACTCCTTAAGATAAAAGAGAAGACAGACAAACCTACCATACTGTTCCCAGGCAACGCGGCAGGTGTCAGCAGATATGCTGATGCTATTTTATTCATGAGCCTGCTGAATTCCCGTGATATTAATTTTGTCACGACAAACCAGGCAATGGGAGCACCGCTTGTTTACAAGAGTGGTATTGAACCCATCTCCATGGCATACTTAATAGTAGAACCTGGAGGGACGGTTGGTTGGGTCGGCGATGCCAGACTCATACCAAAACATAAGCCAGAACTTGCAGTTGCCTATGCACTTGCAGGAAAATACCTTGGCATGCACTACACCTACCTGGAAGCAGGTTCCGGTGCTGATGCACCTGTGACCCCGGAAATGATAGGGGCAGTAAAACATGTCCTCGGTGACAACAAATTGATAGTTGGTGGCGGAATACGAGACGGTGAGACTGCAAAGTTATGCGCACTTGCAGGAGCCGACATGATAGTAACAGGGACTATTCTTGAAGAAAGTTCAAATGTTACTGCAAAGATTAAAGAACTTGTTTCAGCTATTAAGAAGTAATTAAAGGGCTTTCCTTTTTCTTATATATTTTTCAGACCTGAACCATCCAAGGAGTTTTAACGATGCTTGAAGTATGCAATATCTCAAAAGAGTATGAATTCAATAACGAAAAGAAAAGAATTCTGGATAACATCTGTTTTAATGTTGCAGACGGAGAGATTCTTGGAATTACCGGAAAGAGCGGGAGCGGAAAAACCACTATTTTGAAGATACTCAGAGGAATAGAAGATTTTGATTCAGGTTATTTTGAACTCGATGAACAAAGGATCGAGCCAAATGCAGACAAACAAAAACTTAAATTCCTTACAAATAACAGCGCAATACACCTTCAACGTAATTTCGGACTCTGGAGCGGACCTGCAATTGAAAATATAATCCGCAGGCTGAATGCTCTTACAGAAGGACACGAAGGCGTACCTGAACTTGATGCGCACAACTATGATGAGGTACAAAAAGAAGCCATGTATTACATGCGTCTTGTAGGACTTGAAAACAAGGCACAGCATTCTACCAATTTATTAAGTGGCGGAGAGAAGCAAAGGCTTATACTTGCACGCCAGCTTGCAGCAAAACCACGCATACTACTTCTGGATGAACCTGTGACCATGACAGGTCCCGATACAAAACAGGACATGCTTGACCTCATAAAGAACATCAAGAAAGAACTCAACATTCCTATTATTGTCGTTTCACACCTTCCTGAAGTCCACCTCTACCTTGCAGACAGGGTCGCATATCTGGAAGAAGGCAAGATCGTAGAGATTGGGGAAGCTAAAAAGGTACTGAAACACTTCCTCAAGGATATTGAAGAGCAAGTCCCACTACCAAAAAGAGATGATGAAGGCCCAATAATAAAAGTAACAGGACTATCAAACCGTTTTTTTATTTTAAGAGTCGGAGAAGTGTTAAAATTTGAAGACCTCTCACTTGACATTAACAAAGGAGAGATAACTGCATTTATCGGACCTTCCGGTGCAGGAAAAACAACGCTCCTGAAAATGATAGAAGGTCTCAGGTTCCCAAAAGAAGGAGATATCAGTTATCTGCATGATGGAAGCTGGATGAATATCATAGATTTCACAACGCAGCGCATTGATTTGCGTAGGAAGATGAGCATCATGCATCAGGAGTTCACACTTTCACCACACTCTACCATCAGGGATCAAATGGCATTCAAACTGCGTCTTAAAGGTGAAAGATCACTTTTATATGCCCGAAAGAGAGCTGCAGAGCTAGGCATATCAGATGAAGCTCTTGACATGCTTTACAGAATCACTGAAGTCAATGAAGACGAGAAAGACAAGGTTCTTAGGGAACTGAATATGTCTATCGACATATACTCCAAACTTTTCCCCCTGGTCACAAAAGAAGATGTTGACAAACATGCAGTAGGCGTATTCGAAGCTCTTGATCTTCCACTTTCAGTACTCGACAAAACCCCTTATCAGATAAGTGGCGGAGAACATGTAAGAGCATATATCGCACTGGCACTTGTATCAAGTCCGGAAATATTAATATTAGATGAGCCTTTCGGCGACCTTGATCCGATCACCCTCAGAGATGTTACTAATTCTTTGAAGAGGATCAATCAGAAATTTGATACAAGTATTGTATTTGTAAGCCATCACATGGACTTTGTGAGGGAAGCTGCACACAGGGCGATTCTCATTGACAATGCAAAGATAATCATGGATGGAAAACCTGATGCAGTATGCAGCAAACTAATAGAGATGAGTCATGCGAAGTACCTTGAACATGACATCAGTGAATTGATGAAGAACTGAAGGTTCTATTTTCTTTTTTTGTCTTTTATTTTTACTTACAAGGATTTGAAATATAACATCCAGGTTAAACCCTGTATCAATACTAATAGCTTTCAGAATAAGATTTTTATTGTAACACACGATAATTAATTAGTGGAGGTTTTAAATGAAAGACTTTTCAGATATCACAGAAATCATGAAAAAGGCTGGCCTTTTTGGAATCGGGTTGTGGGCATTGACAGAGGAGAAGATACAGGATATTGCAGACGATCTTATAGAAAACGGGGAGATCAAAAAAGAAGAGGGTAAGAAATTCGTCCGTGAAGTAGTTGATGAGCAAAAGAAGCAGAAGGAAGATCTCGAGAAAAAGATATCAACCAAGGTTCAGGAAACCATGAACAAGGCTGACATTGCAACAAAAGATGAAGTCAGGGAACTCAAAGATATCATTCAAAAACTTGATGCAAAACTTGACAAGCTCACAGGTTCAGACGACGAAGAGAAGGATGTTTAACATTAAAAAGGAGGAGTAATCTTTAGCAAAAGCGATAACCTCTTTTTAATTTTTTCAAAGATACTTTATTCTTTGATCTATGACCAAACGGAGGAGAACCCGAATGCACCATTAGATGAATGGAGCATTTCTCCCACCAAACCCTACACCGGAGATATACTGGACATAGTAGGAAAAACAAGCCCTGGAGAAAACATAGGAATGACAGTTTCATTCACGATATACACTCCGGTCATTGACAATGAATATAGATATGTATTTGAGAATATTAGAATTCCTGGCGGTAGTAACAGTTTTCAAGTAAGGTCACAAAAAGTAGCGGACTTGAATTTTATCGTCCATATGTTCGTAGATTTTAAACGTAGCTTTGATGCTGAGAACGGAATTGCTGAATTCTTTGAAAAGAATGTGCCAGCCGGGAACTATGAAATTGCCGTAGAAGGAAACGCAATGGATGGCGAAAAGGAAGTAAAGATAGATTTTGTAGCCACCCAGACTATCAAAGCTGATATTGCAGGCAACTTTAGTCATAAATATGACACCAGTGCACTGCCTGATGGAGAATTCACTGTGAAGATAGGAGACAGTGAAAAAATAATCACGTTGATGCCTGCTAATTAAAGACAAAAAATAAAAAATAAGGGAAATTATAGTCCCTTTGCAATCATAAGTTTTATGAAATCCGTGGATTCCATTACAGGTACACTGTCTATCATACAGATGTCGGACCATGGAATATTGAATTCAGCATATGCTTCTGAATTTTCAGCATCATAGAGAATGAAGTACCTTCCTCCATTAAGATCGACCCACTGATTGACAATGTTAATACCTGCCGGGGGTTTTAAGTTCTTGAAATGCTCAATTACCTGTTCACTATCATGGGGATCCCATGAACTTATATCAAAAAATAACATTCTTCCTCACTCCTTATTATTTCTTTTAGAACAAATCGCCAGATAATTTCTGACAATATTAACTTGGAAGAAGGAATTATATAACTGTCCCTCTAAATTTTAAAACACAGGTATCGACGATAATTTAATAATAAAGCCTACCATAAATAATAATACACCCAAACAAAAAAATCGAAGTCAAAGGAAGATAATGAGAAACCGTAAAATCCACAGATATTTAATGATCAGAAGATATGGGAAGATCGTTGATGCCCTCGTGAAATACGAGTTTGGATACATTGCTGACAGGATGGGAATAGGTAATATCAGACCTTTAAGATCAAGGATCAAAAAACAGGAAAAGGTAATAAAAGACACCGATTCCAGACCCAAAAATGCCAGATTGATGCTTGAAGAACTTGGACCTACCTACATAAAACTTGGTCAGATACTCAGCATGCGTCAGGACTTGATACCTCCTGACTACATAAAGGAGTTTTCCAAACTTCAGGATGACATACAGCCCTTTGGAATTGAAAAAGTTGAAAGGCTCATCAGAGAAGAATTGGGCTCTGATATCAAGGACCTTTATGAGTCTTTTGAAGAAATACCCATTGCAGCAGCTTCAATTGGTCAAGTTCACCGTGCAAAATTAAAGAGCGGTAATGATGTAGTTGTCAAAGTCCAGAGACCAGGAATCAGAAAGATCATAGAAGCAGACCTTGACATAATGTACAGCATTGCATCTTTTACAGAAGAACACCTGCCAGAAGCAAAGTTATATCGGCCTGTCGAAATTGTTGAAGAGTTTGAACGTTCTATCAAAGCAGAACTGGATTATACCCAGGAAGGCAGGAATGCCGAACACTTTGCCCACAACTTCCAGGAAGATCCACGCATATACATCCCTAAGGTCTATTGGGATTGTACCAGTATGAAGATTCTGACCCTGGAGTACATTGACGGGGTTAAAAGCAGCTCCTTTGAAGAACTTGCCAAAATGGAAGTGGACAGGAAAGAAGTAGCTATCGACGTACTCAAAGCATTCATGAAACAGGTTTATGATGACGGGTTCTTCCATGCAGACCTTCATCCCGGAAACGTGTTCATAATGAAAGATGGCAGGATAGCACTTCTGGACTTTGGGATGGCAGGATTCCTTTCTCATGATATGCGCAATCTACTCATTGACGAACTTATTGCAATCACCAAAGGAGACACAGCATTATACATTGAACTTTTAAGGGATCTTGGTTCCATAGGAGATAAAGTGGATATAGCATTGCTTAAGATCGACATTGATAACCTGTTGTACAAATACTATGGAAGGTCCTTAAGCCAGCTTAATACTGCACTGATACTGGAAGAAATGATAAATGTCCTGAGAAAATACCAGGTCAGAGTTCCTGCCAATGTTGCACTGCTATCAAAGGGTGCTATGACCATAGAAGGTTTTAGTAGCATAATGGACCCGCAGATAAATCTGACAATTGTAGCAGAACCTTTTGCAAAGAAGGCAATTAAGGACCGTATTCGGCTTACTAATATTGCAGGCAGCGCTTATAGGGACATTAGCAACTGGTCCCGTGTTCTTCACCGGGCACCTATGAAGATATCCCATGTACTGGATATCGCTGAGCGGGGTTACCTCAAACTGCGCTTTGAACCCCAGGGTTTTGACAGGGTAGTTGCTGAGATCGATGCGGCAAGCAATCGTCTTGCCTTTAGTCTTATCATTTCAGCCATAATCGTAGGATCATCCCTGGTAATTCAAACAGGAATGGCGCCACATATCTGGGGAGTTCCACTGCTTGGGGTCATCGGGTTTTTGATGGCAGGATTTTTGGGAATGTGGTTGGTAGTGTATATTCTTCGAACAGGAAGGATATGAATTTAACAGTACATCTTAAATAGACATAGAATATAACTAATACTTCGACTTCGTTGACAATAGCCATCAACAACCATCTTCGGTGAAAAAATGACTGACCCAAACGTTGAGAGAAAGCTTGTCGAAATTATGCGCATTATCAGTGAAAGTGACAAGCCAGTAGGTGCGCGCCTTATAGCTGACGAGCTCCACAATCGTGGTTATGCGATAGGAGAAAGAGCCGTAAGATATCATTTACGCATACTGGATGAAAGAGGATTCACTAAGAAACACGGATACATCGGACGCACTATAACCGAACGTGGCAAGAAGGAACTCAGTGATGCGCTTATAAGTGACAGGTTTGGTTTTGTTATTACCAAGATCGAAGAGCTGATGTATAAAGCAAACTATGACATGGAATCCGGCAAAGGCAATGTTATTGTCAATATAACAAACATTGACAAAAATGATTACGATAATGCCACAGACATTATAAGATATGCAATGGATCATGGTGCAACCATCAGCCCAAGAGTAGGAATTATTGAAGAGGATACAGACCTTGATATCTATGTGCCTGATGGAAAAGTTGCCATCGCCACTGTGTGTAGTATCACTTTTGACGGCTTACTTTTGAATAACGGTGTCCCTGTAGTCCCCATTTATGGCGGTCTTATGCAAATGGAAGACTATAATCCAACTGGTTTTCTGGACCTCATATCATATAGCGGTACATCCATTGACCCAATTAAGATATTCCTCAGGCGTAAATCAACGTCCATACTTGAAGCCATTGATACAGGCAATGGAAAGATGCTTGCAAACGTGCGCCAGATACCTGCATCTGCAGCCCAGAGGGCAGCAGAGATTATGGAAATGGCAAAAAAAGATGACATCAGCGGCCATATTACAATAGGTGACCAAGGAGAAGATGTTTTTTATGCACCTATAGAAAGAGGGAAGGTCGGCATCCCCGTAATGGTAGGAATAAATTCTGTTGCTGCTGTTGAAGAAGCCGGGATCAATGTAGATACACATCCGGTGTCAACTGTTATGGAATATAGCAAGATGAAGAGACTTTGATGGGATTGCTCAATACCTTCAACCAGATACGTATTATTTTTTACCGTATTTATTTACTTAGCATTGATAATGCCCCTTCCAAATTCAATGAAGAAGATACTATATGAAATCAAGTCCATTGACCCTGAACTTTTCATAGGTATAGTATCTGAAAATTGCTTTTTTAATCCCTATTGTACCAAGAGCGAGGATTTTCTCTATTGACCTTTCAATTTTGAACTGTCCAATCATAATTTTTGTAAAAACAGCAGACATACTCCCCACAAAAATAATACACATATAAAAACCAATTTATTGCTTGTAAACTTTTTTCATAATTCAACTGATATTAAGCTCTTACCCCAGCACACCACAAGAATATGAAGAATATGTGTGAAAAAAAGGGACTTCTATTATATTGCTTGAAATGAAAAATATCTAATGTGTGGGATTTATGATTTTTTGCTCAGTTTGGGCTCTAAATGTGCACAACATTCCATTAAAATTAAGTAATGAACAAAATAAAAATATTAAGTAATGTGCGCAAACCAATATATTTAAATAATAGTAAGTCTACACATAGAATCCGTCTTCCTAATAAAACAAATCAAAGGTGTTACTCATGTATGGAATATCACAGAAACTCAATTCAAAGATGATCTGGCAGGCTTTACTGCTGATGAGCGTCATATTTATGTTATTTATAGTTCCGGCATCCGCAGGAACAGTAGAAGAGAACAGCGAATCAATAGCAAACCTTGAAACTGCACTCACAGTCATGTGGCTGATCATTGCAGGTGCAATAGTGTTCCTTATGCATGCCGGTTTCTCACTTGTTGAGATCGGTCTGACAAGAACCAAGAACACAGCCAACATTCTCATGAAGAACTTCATGACAATAAGTCTTGGTATCATAGTATACTGGGCAGTCGGCTGGGGAATCATGTACGGTGCTGATTTTGCAGGTCTTATAGGTATTGACCAGTTCTTCCTGGTTGGTGCTGACAATGCATTATGGAACAGCTGGTGGTTCCAGATGGTCTTCGCAGCAACCGGTGCAACAATCGTTTCCGGTGCAATGGCTGAGAGGACTGACTTCAAGGCATATCTCATTTACACAATATTTATGGTTGCACTCATCTACCCTGTATACGGACACTGGGTATGGAGCGGTGCAGGAATACTTACAGGCGGTTTCCTTGTAGATTCAATTGGTGCATCATTCCATGACTTTGCAGGATCTGGTGTTGTACACTCAATTGGTGGATACTCAGCTCTTGCAGGTGTAATGATCGTCGGTGCAAGAATTGGAAAGTTTAAGAACGGCAAGGCAATACCAATACCAGGTCACAGCCTTCCACTGGCATTCCTCGGTACCCTTATACTGGCATTCGGCTGGGTAGGATTCAACGGTGGCAGTACCCTTGATGGTAACGACCCATATGTTAGTATGGTAATTGTGAACACTTTCCTGGCAGCAGGTGCAGGTGCGATCATGGTTATGATAATCACCTGGATGAAGACCGGAAAGCCTGACCCGTCCCTTACTGCAAACGGTATGCTTGCAGGTCTTGTAGCAATCACAGCACCATGTGGTGCAGTTACTAACTGGGCATCAGTTGTCATTGGCCTCATAGCTGGAATCATAGTATATGCAGGAGTAATGTTCAATGAAAATACACTCAAGCTGGATGACCCAGTAGGTGCAATCGCAGTACATGGATACTGTGGTACCTGGGGACTCCTCGCAGTAGGTATCTTCGCACTCGGACAGGGTGACGGTTCAATGCTTGCAGATGCAGCATACACAGCAGCCGGAGCAGGACTTATCTACGGTGGATACCAACAGTTCCTTATCCAGGTTGTCGGTGCCATACTTAGTATAGTCTGGGCATTTGGTATCTCATTCATAATCTTCAAGGTACTCGACTTGACAATTGGACTGCGCGTATCCGCAGAACACGAGATTGCAGGACTGGACATTGTAGAACACGGAATCAGCGCATACCCAGAATTCATGATTCAGGAGGAGTGATTTAAATGATGAAGATTGAAGCAATCATAAGGCCAACAAAGATACACGAAGTAAAGGATGCACTTGATGAAGCAGGATATGAAAGTATCACCGTGACAGATGTGAAAGGCCGCGGTAAGCAGAAGGGTGTAATGCAGCAGTGGAGAGGACGCAAGTACTGCGTTGACCTACTGCCTAAGATTAAGATGGAAATAGTAATCGAAAATGATGATGTTGACAAGGTTGTCGATATCATCGTGAAGACCGCAGAAACCGGTTCAATCGGTGACGGTAAGATCTTTATCTACCCTGTGGCCAAGATTATCAGGATCCGCACAGGAGAAACAGACGGAGAAGCACTTTAAGTGCTTTCTTCTTCTTCTTTTATTTTTAAAAACATACTTACTTACATTACAGAACAATCACAGTGAGCCCCGGGAATTCAATATACCTATTCCACAGGATTCTGCAAGTCCAGTTGTCACAATGTATAGTATTTCCATAGTTTTCTGGGGCTCTTCCCTAATTCACTTTTACATTGTGCTTTTCTATTTTGAATTGATGGCTTTTCTGGTTACTTGTGGATTCTTATTTGAATCTTGTCTGAAAAAAGAAATTTTGAAGAATTCATCCAGTGCTACAACCCGAAAGACCGTCACAATCGCAAAGAGAACTGGAGCGAGGAAATCCAGAAGGGTATTTCCGCAGATTTAGCTACGATGATATCATAGCCAGGGATAAGACAAACCTTGATATCTTCTGGCTCAAGGACAAAAGCCTTGCAGACCTTGACAATCTTCCTGACCCTGATGTTCTTGCAAACGAGATAATAGAGAACATCGAAGCCTCACTTGAGAGTTTCAGGGAAGTAATGGACATTGTGAATGGGAACGCAAGCAGCGATCAGGCATATTACAAAGACATTCGTCCCAACACAAAATAGCACACACTTAATATAGTATATTTAATATAAATATACACGATATACTTGAAGCACCAAAATAAAATATTGATCGTTGATGATGAGAGGATCAACGTAGCACTTATTACATCATATCTTTCTGAGACTTACGATATAATTGCAGCCTCAAATGGTGAGGACGCGCTTAAAATCGTGAAAACAGAAAGTCCAGACCTCATACTGCTTGATGTAGTTATGCCCGGAATGGACGGGTTTGAAGTATGCAAAATAATCAAGCAGGACTACAAACTTGATTTTATACCCATTATAATGCTCACTGCCTTGACATCCAGGAATGATCATCAGAAAGGAATTGAAGTTGGTGCGGATGACTTCCTGAAAAAACCTGCTGATAAATTTGAACTTAACGAAAAGATAAGAGCCCTTTTGCGCATCAAAGAGCAGCATGATTCACTACTCACTGACCGCAACAAAGCATACGAATACCTAGATTGTGTCGGAGTATTGATAGCTGTTCTTGACAAAAATTACAAACTTATCCACATAAACAAAAAAGGTGCTGATATTCTTGGTTATAAACGAGAGAATATCATTAATAGAGACTGGTTGGACCTTTTTGTTGCAGAAACTTATGTAGAGCATGTAAAAAGCAAATATGACAAACTTCTGAAAAAAGGAAAATCCAATAGCCCTGAATACCATGAATATCCCATAATGACCCTCACCAGAAAAGAAAGACTGTTCAGGTGGTATGATTCAGTCCGGACTGATGAAGAACATAACATTACAAGCATCCTGATATCAGGAGAAGACATCACAGAGAAAAGAAAAGACGAGATCAAGTTGATGGAATATGCAAACAAGCTCAAGCATTCCAATGATCTGAAGGATCTTTTCACCGATGTATTACGCCACGATCTGCTAAATCCTGCAGGACTAATAAAGTCATTTACTGAGATACTTGAAGAAAAAAACCCCAGTGATGAACAAAAACGTATAATCGATAATATCAAGAAATCAAATTTAAAACTTATTGAACTTATCGAGGATGCAGCACATCTTGCAAAACTGGAATCAATGGAAGAGATGGTTTTTGTAAGAACAGAGCTTGGACCAATAATACGAGATACAATTGAAAGTTTTACACCGGAAATCGAGCATAAAGGGATTAAAGTGGACATGTTATCAGGTATTTCTTATCCTGTACTGGCCAATCCAATGATACAAGGTGTTTTTTCTAACCTGCTTTCAAACGCAATAAAATACAGCCCTGACAGTACAATTATTCGAATAAAAGTTGATGATGTTGGTGACAAATGGAAGGTGAATATTACCGATCAGGGAGATGGCATACCAGATAAAGACAAAGCAGCTGTTTTCGATCGTTTTAATAGATTGCATAAAGATAATATAAAAGGAAATGGAATCGGGCTTGCTATTGTAAAAAGAATCACGGACTTGCATGGCGAAAGTGTAGGAGTGAACGATAATCCGGAAGGAAAAGGAAGTATTTTCTGGTTCACATTAAAGAAAGCCCAGAAATAAAAACTTGAATTATAGCTTTGAATTAAGAAAAGATGCACATCAAATGACTATTGGGGATTCTAAACGACACCCTTTAAGTATTCCATAGCTGGAAACACAAAATGGTATAACAAAGTTCATTCCGACTTTTAGCCATGTAATGGTGGTTGCAGCTCCATTTAAAATAACATCACTTTGATTGATAGTTGACAAAAGTAAGCCGACAATAAGTGCCACTGGTAGACACGATTGAAGCGTCTTGCCATACAAAAATAGCTGGAACGCTTCGAACCAAGTCTTCCACTTAGCATTGTGTGAATTCGGATTCATAATATTTGTCAATATTTGTTATCTAAATGAGGAATTCTACAAAACCTAAAATTATTTTGTAGGCATGAAAGCAAGAGGTTGTTTTTCATAGTTTCTTTTCCCATATTTCTCACGGTGGGTTTCAAGAATTTCCTCCATTACATTTTTATTACCTTTCATTCTTAAAACAAGTTGTTCATCAACACCCTGTGAAAAAGGGCATGCAGACATACATACTCCGCAACTAGTTCCCATTCTGACCCACATTTCCATACAAGATGAAACATCATGTTTCCAATATTTTCGTCCATCTTCGCTCACAGAACTTTCATGGGAGATTGCTTTTGACGGACAGTTGTCTTCACAGCATCTGCATATTTCACAAAATTCATGTAAGCCAAAATCAATCATTTCATCTTCAATTAAAGGAAGATTTGTATGGACGGCAGCAAATTTTGTACGGTTTCCATATTTAGGATTTACAACTGCATTACATCTACCCATTTGACCGAGTCCTGCCTTTTCGCCTAAAAAGGAGAGGGGGGATTCATAAGAAGTGGAACTGTCTGTTATTGCATCGTATCCCATATCTTTGATATACATAACAAGTCTTGCTGCAACTTCGGAACTCTTAGCGTATCCCAACATTGTAGACATTAATAGTTCCTTATTGGGTCCACGGTTAATGTAGTCCAATTCTAATGGTGCTGCAAATACGATTGCATACTCGAATATGTGCTCAACTTTTTCTCCATACTCATATGATTTTTTATTAGAACCTCTATGTGTGTATAAATCACCAGGTTCCACCTTAGTAATACCAACTACATCTATACCTGATAATTTCACAAATTCTTTTAGCAGGATTGACATCGTTTTAGCAGGAATTTTCCTTTTTTTGGAATTTACTGGCATATTGTAAGCCTGGTCATCTATTTCGGCTGCAATTCTTTGGTATTCCTGCATTAATTGAATACTAGCATATTCATGATCAGATACATCTTCTCCCATTCCCATAAATGGATTCGAAGGTTTCCCTTCCGATTTATCTTTATCTGGCATTCCCTTTCCAATTGATTTTTTACTAAAAAGTTTCGTAACTATTCAGCCTACCACAATTAGCCTATTGATACTGATTTAATCAAAACGGAGATGTTTGCTCACTAACAACCTAAGAATCAAAAAAGCAATCAATGGCAACAATCAAAATTAATGATCCTAATAAAATGTAGGTCTCAACTTTTTGTCAAGATTGCTATTGATAGTGTTTTTATCAGGCTGAATAGTTACAAAGTTTCATCTTAAGTTTCATATCTGATTCTTTGTTGTCAGGATTTAGGGAATAATAATCATCAGATTCCTTAGAACCTTTCTTTAATTGTAATCGAGAATATATTGTGTCTCTTTCATCATATTCCATAGTTGTTCACCTTTTTAGTATTGTAAAATGGTAACTATTCAGCCTAGCTCACTTCCACCAAGCTGATTTCTTCATCCACGATCAATTCTGCAACTTTGGAACAAATGAATTGCCATAAAATATTGCACTAATTGCATCGATAACAGATTCAGAATTCTTATTAACAGTAGACACGTATCCTCTTATACGGCAGAAATTTTTTGCACCCTGTTCACTGCGGAAAGTACCTGATATCTTCTGCTGTACTTTCGTCATTCTGATATCTCTTTCAGCCTGATTGTTATCAAACGGAACGTTTTGGTCGTACATAAATCGTAAGATATCCTCTTTATGGCCAATAAACCTATCCAGCAAATTCTTTACCGTGGTCTGCTTCTTACGTCCTCGTTTTTTAGACCGCACATTTGATTCCGGATCAGGAGGATTTTCATTCACTCCTAAACAAGTTATGTGATCATAATCCTCACTGAACCTTTGAATTAGCTCAGTATCTAAAAGATCATTATCAACATGATGTTTAATGCATATCAAGAGATCACTCATTATCTTTGGCCACTGTTGATCCCTGTTTTCGGAAGCTCCAGTTAACTCTCGTAATAAATGTGCATTACATAATGAATGTTGACATTCATATTTGTTGTACGGTTTCCAAAAATCATGTGTTGCAACACCAGTGTAACCTGGTAATATGCCCATAGCATCCATTGCTTCTGAGCCCCTTTTGCGATGTGCAAAATAATAGGTCAGTTTGTCTGTACCTGCCACATGAAGCCAATTACGAACTGCATTTATTCTCATTCCTGTTTCATCCAGATTGATGACAGGAGATTCTTTCAGGAGATGTTTCACTGTATTTTCAAAAGCTCCAAGCTTCTCAAAACAACTACGTTCCGTGTTCACCAAAGTAGCAGGACTTATCTTGCATCCCAAAATATCAGAGAACAACTTGGTAACACGCTGATAAGGAAGTAATTGGTAAGTGTGCAAATAAACTGCAAATGACTTAACTCGATGACCGTATTGAGTCGGCTGAGTTACACCATCTGGAAAAAGAGCTTTGTTTACATGAGAACATTTGGGACATGTTTTAATCTCGCAACGATGTTCAATGCAATTGATAGTTATAGGAGGAATGTCAAAGACCTGTCTTCTTTCATAGTCAGAGGGAACAGAAGCTAACGATCTCCCACAATTGACGCATTGATTAACAGGATGAACAATAACTTCATCCGGATCATCATTTATTCTTAATGTAGTACCAGGATGACCGTTTTGACCACCTACATGCTTATTGGTCTTTTTTCTTTGACTTTTAACGGTTGGTTTATTCCGTGCATAAGAATCAGTAGAAGGTGGTTTGCTACTGTTGCGACTATTCTTTTCAAGCATTTCTTCCAAATGCCTGACACGCTCTTCAAGTTGTGCAATTTGGAGAGATTGATGTTCAATTATCCCAAGTAATCGAGTTACAAGTTCTACTACTGCTTCTGGACCAGCTTCATAAACTGCAAGTATTTCTTCGCGGTCTATACAAATCCCCTCAGATTGATAGACGTTTTTTATGATATTTTACTGAATATTTTTTAACACATAGAATGAAGCCATAGTATATTGTTTTTTGCATCATTAAAACAGTCAGGCTGAATAGTTACAAATAATCAGTACTTTTATTAACAATCACATCTTCACCAGGTGCGTAAAAATATTTTCGTTCATCACGTGTGATTTTTGTTTGTTCAATGCCATTATGTAATAATGTAATATCTGACATGTCCATATCTTCTAATGGAGATACAAAATTTTCAATTTCCTTTCTTACAACTTTATCTTGATATGCGGCTAACACATAGTTATTAACTGTGATTTTCTCACAGTTATTCAAAATCAATTCAATATTGTTACTATCAAGATGGTTTATTGATTCAATTTTTTCTCCTTTCGTTTTTTTGAAAAACCATATCAATGATTTAAAATTATCTTTTATAAATCCTATAATAGCAACCGAATTTACAACTGTTTGTACACCAGCACACGTCAAAAGAGTTACAAGATCAACATCAAATGACCCCGGTTTAAATGAACCTTTTACTTTGACAAATATATTAGAATTTGATCCGTTTGTAATGTATGTAACTCGTTCAAGTACATTTGATAAAGCCATTAATGATTTAGCAAGATCATTTGCATTCATTTCATGTGATTCTACCGCACCCCCATTATATTTAAGTGTGAAATTTTCATGAATAGATTTATCATATTTTTCATTTGACATTAACTTAATTAAATTATCAGGGTGTATATTAAAATTTTGATTTTCGTTCATATTTTCATACTCCTTAACTTAACAGAATCCAATAATAGAAATGTTTAAATACTGTAACCTAGTACATAGGATTCCGTTGTATGATGTGAAATGAAGCAGCTCCAATAACACACATTCATACAACAAATTCAATAAAAAAAACACATCAAATAAGCACAGAAGGAAAAGACCATGCGACAAGTAGCAATATACGGAAAGGGCGGAATCGGCAAGTCAACGACTACACAGAATCTGACAGGTGCACTCGCCACTATGGGAAAAAATATACTGTTGGTAGGATGCGACCCAAAGGCAGACTCAACAAGAATGCTCCTTGGAGGCCTTAACCAGAAGACAGTACTTGACACATTAAGAAGTGAAGGCGATGAATCTGTTGAACTCGACAACCTGATACAGCCAGGATTTGGCGGTATAAAGTGCGTCGAATCAGGCGGACCTGAACCTGGTGTCGGTTGTGCAGGAAGAGGAATTATCACATCAATAAATCTGCTGGAAAACCTTGGTGCATACGAAGAAGATCTGGATTACGTTTTCTATGACGTACTCGGTGACGTAGTATGCGGAGGTTTTGCAATGCCAATTCGTGAAGGAAAGGCAAAGGAGATCTACATCGTTGCCAGTGGTGAACTCATGGCAATCTATGCAGCAAACAACATCTGCAAGGGAATTCAGAAGTACGCAAAGGGCGGTGCACGTCTTGGCGGAATCATCTGTAACAGCAGAAACGTAGATGGAGAACGCGAACTTCTTGAAGCTTTTGCAGAAAGGCTTGGAAGCAAGCTCATTCACTTCGTACCAAGAGACAATATTGTCCAACGTGCTGAGATCAACAGGAAGGTAGTTATCGAATTTGACCCTGACTGTGGTCAGGCAGAAGAATATAGAACACTGGCCAACAACATCGAAAATAATGACCTGTTCGTGGTTCCAAAGCCAATGGAAATGGAAGACCTGGAAGAAATGATGGTTGAATTCGGAATTGTTGAACTTTGAGGTGAAAAAAATGCAAATGGTTCGTGCAATTGTCAGACCAAACAAGGTATCTGACATCGTTGAAGAACTTGAGAAGGGGGGCTATGTTTCCCTTACCAAGACCGATGTATACGGAAGAGGAAAGCAGAGAGGTATACACACAGCTGAAGTACAGTTTGACGAACTTCCAAAAACCATGCTTATGTTAGTAGTTGAAGATGAGGAGAAGTCCAAAGTTCTGGACATAATCAAGAGTTCAGCTCACACAGGAAAGTACGGAGACGGAAAGATCTTCGTAAATCCAGTTGAAAACGCTTACACAATACGCACCGGCGAAAGTGGACTTTAAACCCGAAGGGGAATGTTAAATGAAGGAAATAACGGCAATCATTCGTATGAACAAGGTGCATAAGACGCTAGATGCACTTTCAGAGTGCGGATACCCTTCTTTCACCGTGGAAAAGGTAATGGGCAGAGGAAAGCAAAGAGGATTATGCTATGAATTCGACCCTCCACTTCCTGAGCAGGAAGGAGTTTCATCAAAGAACTGCATCCCTTTCATTCCAAAGCGCCTGTTCACCATAGTTGTCGATGATAAAGCAGCAGATAAGGTTGTTCAGAGAATAATCAACATCAACAAGACAGGCCACGCAGGAGATGGAAAGATCTTCGTAACAGACATTCCTGAATCCTTCAGAATAAGGACAGGAGAAGAAGGCAATATCACTGTAGAGAGGGAAGAACAATGAGTTCGGAAGTTGAACAGTCACAGAATCTCATTGATGAGATGATGAAGATCTACCCCGAGAAGGTCGCAAAGGACAGAAGAAAGCACTTAACTGTCAAGGATTCCTGTTCCGAGGAAAATCATATCGAAGCTAATGCCAAGACCATTCCAGGCATAATGACAAACCGTGGTTGTGCCTATGCCGGTGGTAAGGGTGTAGTAATGGGACCTATCAAGGATATGGTTCACATCACACACGGACCAATTGGCTGTGGATATTACACATGGGGAACCAGGAGAAACATGGGCAAGGCAGAAGATGGCGGTGACAACTACCTGCAATACTGTTTCTCAACCGACATGAAAGAAACAGATATTGTATTTGGTGGTGAGAAGAAACTCAAGGCAGCTATCGATGACGCAGTGAGGATCTTCAAGCCAGGTGCAATATCTATCTGTGCAACATGTCCTGTAGGACTTATTGGCGATGACATCGAAGCAGTCGCTGCAGAAGCAGAATCAGAACATGGTGTAAAGATAATGTCCCTTCGTTGTGAAGGGTACAGAGGTGTAAGTCAGTCAGCAGGACATCACATTGCAAGTAATGTAATCATGGAACATCTAGTTGGTACCGAGGAACTAGAAGATCCAACACCATTTGACATCAACATCTTTGGTGAATACAACATTGGTGGTGACCTCTGGGAGATCAAGCCACTCTTTGAAAAAATCGGATACCGCATAGTTTCAAGTTTCACAGGAGACGGCTCATACCACAACCTTTCAAAGGCACACCAGGCCAAGCTCAGTGTCCTCCTCTGTCACAGGTCAGTAAACTACACTAACCGCATGATGGAAGAAAAGTACGGAGTACCATGGTTAAAGGTCAATTACATAGGTATCGAAGGCACAAAGAAGTCATTCAGAAAGATGGCACAATTCTTCGATGATGCAGAACTTACCAAGAAGACAGAGGAAATTATCGAAGAGGAAATGGCAAAGATCCAGCCTGAACTTGAGAAGTACAGAAACAAGCTTCAGGGCAAGACAGCATTTATTTACTCAGGTGGATCCAGATCACACCACTATCAGAATCTCTTTGAAGATCTTGGTATGAAGGTTCTTGTTGCAGGATACCAGTTTGCTCACCGTGATGACTACGAAGGAAGACAGATACTTGATGGTTTGAAGGAAAAAGCATCCAGCGGAATGCTTGAAGATCTACACTTTGAAATGGAAGAAGGATTTGAACCTGCCATCAGTGAAGAACGCATAAAGGAACTCAAGGAAAAGCTTGGTCTGATGTCCTATGAAGGAATGATGCCGGAAATGAAGGATGGTACGATCGCTGTGGATGACCTCAACCACTACGAAACTGAATTCCTTATCAAGGAACTAAAGCCAGACCTGTTCTGTTCAGGTATCAAGGACAAGTACATGGCACAGAAGATGGGAATTCCATCCCGGCAGATCCACTCCTACGACTACAGCGGACGTTACACCGGTTTCTCAGGTGTACTTAACTTCGCAAGAGATATCGATATGGCAGTGAACAACCCAAGCTGGAAGCTCTTAAAGACCCCATGGAAGGCAGAGTAAGGAAGGAAGGAAGGAAGGGAGGAAGAAAAATGTTAGATTATACACCAAAGGAAGAAGTTAAGAGAGATGCATTGGTGGTCAATCCTGCCAAAATATGCCAGCCTATTGGCGCATCATATGCTGCAATGGGTATACACAACTGTATGCCTCACAGCCATGGGTCACAGGGATGTCTCTCATACCTGAGAATGTGTCTTACAAGACACTTCAGGGAACAAACAGTAGGAACTACCAGTAGTTTCTATGAAGGAACTGCCGTTTTCGGTGGTGCATCCAATCTCAAGAAGTCACTTGCCAACATTGAGGCAGTATACACACCAGAAGTTGTTGCAATTCACACAACATGTCTTTCAGAGACAATTGGTGATGATGTTAACCAGATCATAGAAGATGTACAGATGGAGGAACTTATCGACCCATCCATCAAACTATGTGCTGCATCAACCCCCAGTTATGTTGGTTCCCACGTAACAGGCTATGACAATATGGTAAAGTCATTCGTTACAACTTTTGCCACAAAGACAAAGCCAAATGGCAAACTTAACATGATCCCGGGTTTTGTGGACCCCGGAGACATACGCGAGATGAAGAGAATACTCTCCATTATGAACATCCCAACTATTGTATTCCCTGACCAGACAGATGTATTCGATGCCGGAATTACCGGAGAGGGCGGACTCTTTGCAAAGGGCGGTACACCAATAGGAGATGTTGAGGACAGCGCAAACTCAATGGGAACCATTGCACTCTGTGGTATGGCAGGAGGCGCAGCAGCAAACACATTCAAGAGCAAGTTCAAGATGCCAATACAGATAGGACCTGTACCAATAGGTGTTCGTTACACTGACAGGTTCATCATGAAGGCAGCAGAACTTGCAAACGTCCCGATCCCACCGGAACTGGAACATGAAAGAGCAAGAGTCGTTGATATGATGACAGATGCTCACGCACACTTCTATGGTAAGAAGGTAGCCATATTCGGTGACTGCGACATAATTGAAGGTCTGACAAGCCTGGTGCTTGAAATGGGAATGGAACCAACTGTGATCCTCTCAGGTTCTGTAAGCAAGAAGTTCGAGGAAAGAGTTTCAGAAATGGTACATCCATTGTATCCTGACTCACATATCCTTACCGGAACAGACCTGTTTACCCTGCACCAGATTATCAAGAACGAACCTGTTGACATGCTGATCGGTAACACCTATGGAAAGCACATAGCACTTGCTGAAGATATTCCATTGATCAGAGTCGGATTCCCAATTATGGACAGGGCAAACCTGCACTACTTCCCTGTCATGGGATATGCAGGAGCAGCTCGAATGATCGAGTGGATCGGAAACACATTCCTGGACATCAAGGATAAGACAATTCCTGAAGAAGAACTTGAGGTCGTTCAATAAAACGACCTCTTTTATTAGTTATGGAGTGAGAACATGCCAGACATTACAAGCGTGGTTAACACGTTGGATGAAAGACGACCATACATAGAACTGAAGCAGGCAAACAAGTCTGGAGAACTAGCATGCGATAATACGTCCATCGCCGGTTCTATGAGTCAGAGAGCCTGTGTTTATTCAGGAGCTCGTGTGGCACTAAATCCTGTGACCGATGCTGTACACCTCGTACACGGTCCTATAGGATGTGCAAGTTACACCTGGGATATCAGGGGTAGCCTGTCAAATGATAAGGAAACGTTCCGTACCAGTTTCTCAACTGATATGAAGGAACTTGACGTAGTATTCGGTGGCGAGAAAAAACTCTCAAAGAGCATCGATGAGATCGTTGAGTTATACAAACCTCCTGTCATCTTTGTCTATTCAACCTGTATTGTCGGTATAATCGGAGATGACCTTGAAGCTATTTGCAAGGAAGCAAACGAGCGAGTAGGCATTCCTGTAATACCTGTGCAATCAGAAGGTTTCAAGGGAACAAAGTCTGATGGATATAAGGCAGCGTGCAATGCACTTATGCAGATCATCGGAACAAAGGAACCTGAAATAACCTCAGAATACAGGATCAACATCTTTGGCGATTACAATGTGGCAGGAGATGTATGGCTGGTAAAGCCCCTCTTTGAAAAGATGGGAATACAGGTCATTACTTCCATGACAGGAGATGCAACAGTAGATACCATCTCAAAGTCACACGGAGCCCATTTGAATTTAGTGCAGTGTTCAGGTTCCATGACATACCTTGCAAAGTGGATGAAGAAGGAATATGGGATTCCTTTCAAGAAGGTTAGTTATTTTGGAATCGAGGATATTGCAATTGCACTTAGAACAACAGCTGAGTTCTTTGGTTCCGAAGAAATGATGAGAATCGCTGAAGATATCATCGAAAAGGAAACGAAGAGAATAATGCCTGAAATTCAGGCAATCAGAAAAAGGGTTCAGGGAAAGACCGCAGCAATATACATGGGCGGCGCTGCCAAGGCACTTACACTCATAAAGGGTTTCCGGGAACTTGGAATGGAAGTCGTTATAATAGGAACTCAGACTGGAAAGCGGGATGACTACAAGCAGATCAGCTATCAGGTGAAGGATGGAACAGTCATTGTAGATGACGCAAACCCGCTGGAACTTGCAGACCTTCTTGTGAACCAGAAGGCTGACCTCATGGTTGCAGGTGTCAAGGAAAGGTTCCTGGCTTACAAGCTTGGTGTATCATTCTGTGATTTCAACCATGACAGGGTCATTGAATTTGAGGGATATGACGGGTTCGTGAACTTTGCAAGAGAACTGGATATTTCCATTAACAGTCCCGTATGGAAATATGTTGGAAGCAAGCTCGGAGATTCAAGTTCAGGAAGTACGGAAACAAAGAATACTATCAAGTCTGCAGAGCAAAACACAGCAGAATCAAATAAGGACGTAGGGGAGAGAAGCAATATGCATGATATTAACCTAATCACAGTACAGGAGTCTGTGGCATGAGCGAGCGTAACTACACGACGGTCAACCCCTGTATAATGTGCCAGCCCATTGGCAGTGTGATGGCATTTAAGGGAATAGAGGACTCAATGGTTCTGCTACACGGCTCACAGGGTTGCAGCACATATATGAGACTGCACCTTGCACACCACTTCAGGGAACCAGTAGACATCGGTTCAAGCTCACTTAGTGAAAAGGGTGCAGTTTATGGCGGAAGCGAGAACCTGAAGAAGGCACTTAAGAACATAATATCACGCTATGATCCAAAGGTCATCGGTGTTTCAACCACGTGTCTTGCAGAGACCATTGGGGACGATATTTCCCGTATAATCAGTGAGTTCAGGGAAGAGGAAAATATTAGCGATGAAAGAATAATCATCCCCGTACCAACACCCAGCTACGAGGAAAGCCACAACAGTGGATACATCAAGGCTGTAGAGGCCATTGTCAAGACCTTCACACTGAAAGACTCTAAGAAGGAAATATTCAATAATAAGCTCAATGTTGTGCTTTCAGAGAATATCTCACCTGAGGATACCAGGGAAATGAAGCACATTTTCACCAGCATCGTAGGACAGAATTCATTCATACTCCTGCCTGATATCTCAGAGACTTTTGATGCGCCCATGACAGGAGAACTTCACAAGATACCCCTTGGAGGAACAACACATTCTGACATTACAGATATGAAGAATAGTGCAGCAAGCATCGGACTTGGAATTACCAATGATAACAGGGCAGTCAATTATCTTGAGCATACATTTGATATCCCCTCACAAAATCTGCCACTTCCGATAGGACTTGAATACACGGACAGGGTACTAAATGCATTGTCTAATATATCCGGAATGGAAATCCCTGATGAATTTCAGAAGGAAAGAGGTAGGCTTATCGATGCTATGGTAGATGCTCACAAGTATGTGTATGGAATCAAGGTTGCAATCTATGGAGACCCAAACAACGTGCTTGGAATGTTATCCCTCGCACTTGAGAACGGCATGCATCCTATACTCGTAGTTGCTTCCAGCAAGTCACCACGATTTGCAGAACATGCCATGGAAAGAGTTGACCAGGTAAAGCCAGATTGTGATGTCACTATCCTTGAGGATGTGGACTTTGACACTTTCAATGACGCTGTCAGAAAAGCAAAGCCTCAGATGCTTATTGGTAATTCTAATGGAAAGTACATTGCACAGGATATGAATATCCCATTAATAAGATTCGGGTTCCCTATACATGACAGGGTCGGTGCCCAGAGATTATTGACAATTGGATATAAGGGAGCAATGCGCATGCTTGACAGGATAACCAACACTATTCTGGAAGTTCAGGACACTGAACTGGCTGCGAAATGGTCTGAACCGGAAAGCTACGTTCCGCTCAGTGAGAATTCATTTCACTTCGCGGAAGCGTGAAGATAAAACTAAGAATGTATGATTTGAATTTGGCAATTTTCTAATTATGAAATGCCAAATTCAATTCTTTTTTTAGATTTCAAATTTATATTATGAACGGTGCTTCAATATCGATTTCTTCATCATAGTCGTAAACATTGATCTTGTTGTGTATAATAACAGGAGATCTCATACCCTGTACTTTCATCTGTATATCAATATAAGTCTCAATAGAAAGTACACGGTAAGTGTCTTCATCAATGAGATATCTCACGTAATAATCACGTAATTGCTCATCTCCCTGAAGATCCAGACCTACTTTTTCAGCTTCCTGTATCAATGTTGCCTGATCGGGAATTGCTGTGAGCACTATGCCTGAATCAATCCTTTCCATACTGAGATTGGTAGAATCTGCCAGAAGGAATTCGTTCTGAGATAACTGGTCATTACTATCCCAGGTTTGCTCATCCAGATTTCTGGATTGCCACGTTCCAGCATTTTCTCTCATGTATGCCTTCTCATCAACTACCATCATATCAATGGATCTGTCAGGTGAGAAAAAAGTGATATCCATTTCCCGATCAACATAACCAACATAGCCACTTCCATTTAAAGGAGAGATTGTTTCCCCAAGAACTGTAATATCACTGCTCATGTTGAATTGATAGGATGTGATATCCTCAGATACATGTATAACTCTTCCTGCAAGATCGTATGGATCATTGATCTCCCTGTACTCCGCGTAATAGTAGATACCGGACAAAATCAAAATGGAAATAATAACAAGAACAACATATAGTTGCTTGTTACCAGTTCCTTTTTCTGCTGTTGACAATCAGATCACCTTATTGCACATAAATTACCACCTTCCACTTTATCCCTTTCTCCGCAGAACTACAATACCAGCCAGCAGTGCTACTATTCCAATAACAGGCATCCAGAATGTATTGGATGTATCACCATCATCAGGTACACCTTCATCGTCAACAGGATATGCCGGAGTATCTACCGGGTCTTCAGATGACACAATATCAATATCATCTTCATCTGACATATATCCCAGTGGAGTGTCATCTTCCGAATCAATGATACCATCATCATCGGTGTCCTGATCATATGGATCAGTACCCATTCTTCGTTCTACAAAATCAAACAATCCATCACGGTCGGAATCTAGTGGACCGTCATCATCACTGCTATCAGCTGATGCAACAACTTCAGTTCTTGCTCCTCCTGAGAGTCCGTAAGTACTGAAATGAGAGAGATTGGCCCACATATAACCTTCGTATTCCCTGCCGCCAATGACATCATTATCCGTATTTACTCCAAGACCATTTACCCAATCCATTTCAGTGCTCATCTTTTCCCACTGAGCGCTAGTCTCGTTGTACCAGATCATTGAAAGAGTGGATTCGTCAATATCACCAACATCATTGCCATCAAGGTCACCTGTCCTGTCAAGATCACGACCAGTGTAGTAGATAACGATCATGGCACGCTGAATATTGTTGACAGTTCCGTTCATGACATTCTCACTGACATTGATATCCACATACCTGACACCAAGATCATCTGAGGATAATCCGAAACTCAGATTATGAGGAAGTTCATCTTCATCGTATTGGTTCAGTTCTATTGAAGGCCTGACCGGATCTTTAAGCTCGACCATCACATACAGCCCCATCTTGTCAATGGAGTCTGCTTTGAACAAACTTACTGCATTCAGATATTCCAGACCATCGGAACCGGTCTTGAACAACTCAAGTACTTTGTAATGGTCACTTGGATACGGATGTGAGAGCATAACCACAGTCTGGTTATCTGACCAGACACCATACTCCACTGCAAACCGATCATAGACCGATCCCTGCATATCAGAAAGTGTACCGGGAGCTACAGAAGCAAGTATATTCATGGTGATATTACCTGCTGTGCTATTATCCGTTCCGGGACTTCCGACAATCAGGATGTTCTCTTTGTCAGAATAGTTCCCGAGATCCTCAGGCTGGAAAACTGTCACATTGGTGTACTTTTCAAGGTTCTCTATTAGCTCGAGGGTATCTTCATCCTCATCATAGCTTGCCCAGATCCGTTCAACATTGGATGCAAAAGAATATGGGTCCTCTGAATCGTTCAGACCATTTCCATCCGTATCACCATTTGTAGGATCAGTACCGTTCATGAGCTCGAACAAATCAGATAATCCGTCACCATCAGTATCGTTACTCCTTGGATCGGTCATGTTATCTATTTCCTGACCATCGAGTAAACCATCACCATCAGTATCATTGAGGTACATGCTGGTATTATAGTACACTTCATAACCATCAAGCAATCCATCACCATCAATATCAGGATTACATGCATCACAACTCCAATAATCTTCACCATCACCCCAATAATCTTCCTCGCCATCTGGTATCAGGTCGTCATCTGTATCCGCATCTGTCATACTTGTACAAGTTTCCTCTTCCTCCTCATCAGTGAGCCCGTCACCATCGGTATCGTTGTTGTTTGGGTCTGTACCATAATTAAATTCATCCATATCGGATAAAAAATCACCATCGGTATCTCCCATTAATGGATCAGAGCCAAATATTATCTCAGTGTTGTCATCCAGACGATCTCCGTCAGTATCACAGTCAAGAATATCTGTTCCCAGATTGATCTCCATCAGATCACTCAGGCCGTCATCATCCGAATCTGTGTCCCGTGGATTGGATGAATTACTGTACTCTGCAAAATCGCTCAGACCATCATAGTCAGTGTCTTTGTTAAGAGGTTCACTGTCAACACGAACAGTATGTGTTCCTGTCCCATTAGTAAACGTCACATCCCATCCGGCAGTTTCAATTACATCCATCAGGCCTTCACCGTCAGTATCGGTAGTGTTGGTCGGTGACATCGGGTTAAGATTACTCAGATATTCCGCCTCATCTCCAAGACCATCCCTGTCACTATCCGGTGACAAAGGATCGGAATAGACAGTCATATTAAAAGTCTCATTGCAATAGTTGAAACTTATCTGCCATCCACTTATCTCCAGATAATCAGACATGTTATCGTTGTCAGTGTCATTATTTGACATGTTCGTGCCATATATGAATTCCATCCTGTCATTAAGTCCATCTCCGTCCTTATCGGAATTTGAAGGATCTGAGTTTATGGAATTGAACTCAAAAGTGTCACTCAAGCCATCACCGTCTGCATCCCATGACCAGGGGTATGGATCATCACCGTTGGCAAGACCATCGTGATCATTGTCCAGTGAGGAGAGCTCGCTCCATCGCACAAGACCATCTAAATTATTAGGAAGTATATCAAAGTAGAGAGTGTCCATTAAACTGCGGGTTGAATCTATTTCTTCCACTGTAGTATACTTATAACCATTCCAGAAGTCCCATTCGATCTTGCGATCCGTATATATTATTTTATAATCTGCTTCGAATTCAAGTCTAAGAGGGAAATTAATATTAGGAGAGTCTGGTTCGATCCATGCAACGGTCTCATAGGTAGTGTTCTGCTGATTAGGATATAAATTTTGTATAGCTACCGTATTGGTATAATCACCATAGTCTGCTAGCCAGTAAGCCCATGGGGTTTGTGAATCCCCCCAGCGACTGTTCTTGTAGTGAGGAACTATATAACTATCCTGGACATTCTGCCAGGTACCATCTGATGTTTTTGTGATCGTTCCATTAATATAACTCCTGAAAATTATCCGGTCCCCATAATCCAGTCCATTGCTTTCGTTATCCCTCATGTCAAGTGATGTATTGATCATACCCAGTGAACACTCCGTATTCGGATATGTTTGATGGAATTTATCAACAATCCATGAGACAAAGTCTGAGAAACCTATTCCAAATATTCCCAGGATAAAATCGGTCAAACCAACAAGTCCCAGAATAATACCACCCACAAGCGCAATTATCCATCCTACTGTAGGTATTGCTGCACATACCAGAAGGAGAACACCAATACTAAGCATCACAGCCGCATATGCAACCATTAGCGTAGCATAAATAGCACCCTGGAAAGTTCCAGTATTTGACCAGCCCTCGCTCATGGCGATATTAAAGAATCCCCACAAGGCAAAGCCAACGTCAAAGACAAAACCCGCGATCATGGTGATTATGCCGATAACACCTAGTACCTTACCAAACCCATTCAGGCCTTTAGCAATACTACCAACCACCCCGAGGGTTTTGTTGAGAGACTGACTCGTGGTCAGAAGAATCCCTAAGAATCCTTTTACTGTTTCCAGAACATATTTGGTGGCAAAGAACGCCCTGTAAGCCACTTCCGTTGCATTTGAAACAAGATCCATAAATGCAAAGCTTACAAAAATAACATTTCCTGCCCATGATTGGATATCATTGAGAATATCCATTTCCAGCGGATATTCAAAGGATAGAAGTGTTCCACCAATCTTTACGACCTTTGATTCACCCACTGCCCATACAAGTGACAGAGCCATAACCGATTGGAGAGAGTCTGCATTCATATTTACTGCATTACCCCAATCCTCGAGTTCGCCAAACATGGATTCAGAATCTACACGGGAATTATCTGTGGTATTGTACCAGTTTGTCTGCAGTGTCTTTAAAGAAATAACAGGTTCGCTGCTCATATCTACTGAAATATCATTTCCAACAATGTATGAACCTGAGCCCATATCAGACAGATCAGATATTGTGAAATTATTCTGGATTGCAGAAATAACAGGAAGTATGTGACCATCTGGAAGAGAATCAAGGGCATTTGGCGTCATTTCGGTGGTTAGTCCCTGTAATCCCAGATCACGATGTGCAAAACTTTCTATGTCAGATGATATGCTAATACTATGATTGGAAAGTTCCAGCGGCATATCCTGTACGGTAGACTGATTATTTCTCAAAAATGAATATGCCATCATGAAATTAGTGCCAATGCTCTGGTTAATGTTGTCAGTATAGAAAACACCGACATCACCTCCATAATTCTCTTCTACACTTAAACCTGTCAGAGTGAAATCTTCCCTGTAGGTTATAAGGGTTGTAGTGGATGTGCTTATTGCTCCAGTATTCTCATCCTGACTATCTGTTTTTGCCTGCACAAGCCACAGAAGACTTGCATTTATACTAACGTCGGTCGTACTGGACTCCGGGTAGAACATTTTTCCAGCAAGAGCAGTTTCTCCACCTATACCATTTACCTGGAATAGTGGAACATATACTCTGTCCCCGGAAATTCCAAGACCATAATCTTCAACGTCTGACTGCTCTGGAACGTGATCCATAGTAAGCTCCAGAAGAGGTACGATCTTCAAGTCATCTGTAGAACTGTCAAGGTCCTGCATGGTGCTTTTATTATCAAAAGGCCAGTCCAGTTCCTGATAGGCAAGTCTGACATGGCTGGGACTTTGCGGAACAAGCTGGAAATCAATATAAACCGGATTTCCATTGGTTGAAATATCAAAATTGAAATAATCGTAACTTGTTGAACGTGCAAAAGGTGAAGGATCTATATTATCCTCTACACCATCATCGTCATTATCAAAATCCCATATGTTGGAGACACCATCAGAATCAATATCAAGAGATAATACGTCTGTTACTTCGAAGTTATCAGTAAGACCGTCATAGTTCGAATCCATCTCAAGAGGATCAGAAAAGTAAAGTACGGATTCATTGTAGTCGTCTAGTTGGTCAAGATCGGAATCAGTGTTACTAATATTAGTTCCAAGTATCGATTCAACGGCATCAGGCAATCCATCGCCGTCTGTATCAGTTGGATCGGTTGTAACAGCTATAAGTTCCAGAACATTTACTCCGCTAGCTGCAGGAGTTTGCATTTTTATCTGGGAAAACATCGATAATGCTGTGACCGTGTCCTGTGGAATATAAGGATTGTCTTCATTGCTAAATATATCTTCATTGCTGGCTGCGACAGCAGGGTAGAATTGAGCTCCTAACAGCGTTACAACTATAAGTATCTGAAATAGAATATTTTTGGTAATGGTGCCACCTTCTCAATATAAAAAGGAAGTCCCGTATAAGTAATTTGCTGCATGTTACTGTATGCCACGCTGTATTTTTGAAAAAATAAACAAGTATAGGCTGATTTATCAGCCTACTCCTGATACTTCTAAGAATTTACCTTACTCCTTTTTCCGCAACGCTACAAAACCAGCCAGCAATGCAATAACTATGAACGCAAGAATCCAGAACAGCATAGATGTACTTTCAGCAGGTGCACCTCCATCTTCTGTTGACATTGCCTGAGTGTCATCCTGTGTGTCTTCCATATGATCTGATACTGACTGGTCTCTATCCTCATCAACGACAGACATGTAAGAAACTAGTGGATCATCATCTTCCGAATCAATGATACCGTCACCATCAGTATCCGGGTTGAAAGGATCCGTACCCATTCTTCGTTCTATGAAGTCATACAAACCATCACGGTCGGAATCCAGAGGACTGTCATCGTCATCTGTTTGCTCAACATTTTCAGTTCTTGCTCCTCCGGAAAGACCATAAGTGCTAAAATGAGATACATTAGCCCACATGTAACCCTCGTATTCCTTGCCGCCAATGATGTCATTATCGGTGTTTACCCCGATATTATGCACCCAATCCATACCAGTGCTCATCTTTTCCCACTGTCCGCTGTCCTCATTGTACCAGACCATCGAAAGTGTGGATTCATCGATATCATCGACATCGTTACCGTCAAGATCACCGGTCCTGTCAAGGTCGCGTGCGGTATAGTAAATGACTATGAGAGCACGATCGATGTTGTTGACAGTTCCGTTCATGACATTCTCGCTTACATTGATATTCAGGAATTTAACACCAAGGTCTCCTGATGCCAGTCCGTAACTCAGGTTGTGAGCAAGTTCATCTTCGTCGTACTGGCTCAGTTTTATAGAAGGCTTTACAGGGTTTTTAAGTTCAACCATCACGTAAAGTCCCATTTTATCAATGGAATCTACCCTGAACTCTTTTACAGTATCCTGATATTCCATTTCCTGGGGACTCGTCTTGAACAATTCAAGCACTCTGTAATGGTCATTAGGATACGGATGAGATAGCATAACAACTGTCTGATTATCAGACCACACATCGTACTCCACAGCAAACCTGTTGTAATCCGATTCCTGCATTTCAAGGAGTTTCTCCGGCGTAACGGATGCAAGTATGTTCATAGTGATATTGCCTGCCGTGCTGCTGTCCGTTCCCAGCCTTCCGACAAACAGGATATTTTCTTTATCGCTATAATTGCCGATATCTTCAGGCTGGAAAACTGTCACATTGGTGTACCTTTCAAGGTCATCGACCAACTGCAGAGAATTATCAGTCTCATCGTAACTGACCCATATTCTTTCGGCATTGGTCGCGAATGAGTACGGATCTTCGGAATCGTTCAGGCCGTTTCCGTCAGTATCCCTGTTAGTAGGATCGGTACCGTTGTTGAACTCGAACAGATCCGTTAGTCCGTCACCATCGGTATCATTACTCTTCGGATTCATCCTGTTGTCGACTTCCTTACCATCAGGTATGCCATCCTTATCAGTGTCATTGTTCCTTGCACTGGTATTGTACAGCAGTTCAAGACCGTCAAGTAGGCCGTCGCCATCGGTGTCGGAATTGTTAGCAGAGCCAGTTTCATTGACCTCTGTCTTATCAAACATCAAATCTCCATCTGTATCAGGATTGCGCGGATTGGAACCGAAGTCTTTTTCTTCCTTATCCGTAAGGTCATCTTCATCGGTATCCTCTTTTGTAGGGTCGGAGCCAAAGTCAAACTCTTCATCATCAAAGAGACCATCACCATCAGTATCAACCACTTTCGGATCACTTCCAAAAATAATCTCGGTCATGTCATTAAGGCCATCACCATCGGTATCGTAGTGAGTAATATTTGTTCCAATGGTGAATTCTACATAGTCACTCAGACCATCATCATCGGTATCAACGTCATTCGGGTTGGAAGAACTGTTGAATTCCTGCAGATCGTTCAGACCTTCGAAGTCCGTATCCTTTACAAGAGGCTCACTTTCAACATGAACAGTGTACGTACCTTTTGAACTGGTGAAAGTCACATCCCATCCTGCGGTTTCATTATTGTCAAAGAGACCATCACCGTCGGTATCTATAGTGTCGGATACGTTGCGTGGTGGAATATCCGTTATTTGAGAGAATTTCTGTATGCGGTTTCCAGCAGTTCCCCAATAACGAGATCCTTCGCTGATATAGACATTCTCATCAGCATCAATTGCGATACCTGTGGGATTAGTGAATTCACTATCGTTTACACCGAACTGGCCCCATCTGGTAACGAAAAATCCATCCGAGCTGAATTTCTGAATGTGATGATTACCTGTGTCAGCAATGTAAACATATCCCTTTTCATCAACTGCAAGTGCTTCAGGCCATGAGAAATTGTGATCCGAACCTCCTTCGCTTCCCCATCTCTTAACAAACGTTCCGTTAGGATCGAACTTGAATATACCGTTGTTATGCCAGTCATACCCGTCCGTCAGATAGAAATAACCATCCTGAGAAACGGCCATTGTTGAAAAGCTTTCAAATACCTTGTTTCCACCTGTAAATGTCATGTTCCCGACTAATGTTCCGCTTGAATTGAAAATATCAAATAATCCGCTACGGAGTCCAACATATGGTACACCATTATAGATGTAGATGTGTCCGTCACTGGTAATTCCAAAGCCACGATCCGAGCTTACATTCCATGAAGAGAGGAAACTACCATTTGAATCGAATTTCTGTATGATTTCTGAATAAAAGTTGTTCTCTACGGACATACTTCCAAATGCATAGATATTATCATCCTGATCCACAGCAATATCAATCATATGCAGACTGGAATTTTCACCAGTTATTGGTGTCCATTTGCTGATGAAATTGCCGCTGGAATCAAATTTCTGAATGCGATGATTACCTGAATCTGCAACGTAGACATATCTTTCAGAATCCACTGTCACTGCCACAGGACTGTTGAATTCCCCATCATCGGAACCTTCACTGCCCCATTTCGTCTCGAAATTCACATATGTTATATGTTGAGGATCAGCTACATCGGCAACACCATCACCATTCGTATCTGCTGACATCGGATTCAGAGAACTCCAATATTCCATCTGGTCATCAATACCATCGTCATCGCTGTCCATATCAAGAGGATCGGAGTGAACGGTCATGTTGAAGGTCTGATTACTGTAGTTGAAGCTAATCTCCCAGCCGGTGATCTCCTTGTAATCCGACATGTTATCGTTGTCAGAATCAAAGTCTGTGAGGTCTGTACCGTAGAGGATCTCCATTCTGTCATTCAGACCATCTCCATCCTTATCGGGGTTGGAAGGATCGGAACCTGCCGAGTTGATCTCAAAGGCATCGCTTAGTCCGTCACCATCGGTATCCCATGCCCATGGATACGGGTCATCATCGTTACCAAGACCGTCAAAGTCATTGTCTAATGAGGAGATATAATACCAGTCTGCAAGATCACCTACACTTCCGGGAAGGACATCAAAGTAAAGTACATCCACTTCACTTTTGACAGTACCTGTTTCATCAACAAGGCTGTATTTGTAACCGTTCCAGAAGTCCCATTCAATTTTACGTTCCGTATATATCACTTTGTAATCCGCTTCAAACACAATCGGGAGTGGGAAGTTACCTGCACCCGATGCAGGTTCGATCCATGCACCAACCTCATAGGTGGTGTTCCTGTAATCCGGATTTGATTCAACGGTAGACACTAAATTGCTGAAATCACCATAAGCCGAGCTCCAGTAGAAGTACGGAGTACTTTCATTCGCCCACATCCACCGCCTGACTTTGTAATGCGGAACAATGTAACTATCCTGAACATCCTGCCAGGTACCAGACGACGTACTTGTAATCGTTCCGTTTATATAACTCTTAAAAATTATCCTGTCTTTCGCACTCAAGCCGTTACTGTCGTGGTCTTCCATATCAAGTGATGTATTAATTATATCCAGAGAATGTTCCGTATTCGGATATGTTTGATGGAAAAGGCTTACAACCCATGCGGCAAAATCAGCGAAACTTATTCCGAAGAAACTAAGTATGAAATCAGCAAGAGCTACAAGTCCAAGAACTATGCCGCCTACAAGTGCGATTATCCATCCCACATAAGGTATGAATCCGCACGCCAGAATAACGGCGCCAATGGCAAACATCACAGCGGCGTATCCCAGCATAATGGTAGCATAGACCGCCCCCTGCAAAGTACCAGTATTTGACCATCCTGTTTCCATTGCTATCTTAAAGAAACCCCATATCGCAAAAGTGGCATCAAGTACAAACCCGATCACCAATGTAATTCCACCAATTACAGCAAATACTTTACCCAGACTGGATGCACCCTTTGTAATACCATTAGCTATTTTCATAGCTCCATCCCAGCCTTTACTGATAATATTCGCAAGGACATACACCCTGTATGTTACTTCCGCCGTATTGGCAATTATATCTATTAAAGTAGTAGTAGCAAGGAAAGCAGTACTGGTCCATAACTGGACATCACTGACAACGTCTATTGCGTGCTGGTCATTGAAACTAATCAGTGAATCACCAATCTTTGTAACCTTTGACTCACCTGCACTCCAGACGACTGCCAGAGTCATTAAAGATGACAGTGCATCCTCATCTACATTAACCACATTACCCCAATCCTGTAATTCACTTAATATGGAATCAGAATCTGCTGGGGTGTTATCTGTTGTATTGAACCAGTTGGTCTTCATGGTCTTTAAAGAAATGACCGGTTCACTGCGCATATCTATAGAAATATCATTGCCAATTGTGGCAGAGCCTGATCCAAGTTCATAGAGATCCTTTTTTGAAAAATCATTCTGCAACGCAGTTATAACCGGAAGAACACGATTATCAGGAAGAGAATCCAGAGCATCGGGTGTCATTCTGGTTGTAAGACCTTTTAATCCGAGATCACGGTGTGCAAAACCCTCTATGTCAGATGAAATGCTAATATTGTGACTGGAAAGCTTCTGGGACATCTCCTGAACGATAGACTGGTTGTTTCTCAAAAATGAATATGTGAGCATAAAATTGCTGGCTATGCTCTGATTAAAATCATCGGTGTAGAAAACTCCAACATCGCTACCATAACTTTCCTCAACACTGAAACCGGTTAGGGTAAAATTTTCCCTGTACGATACAATAGTGGTGGTGTCTGTGATTATTGTATCGTTGGTCTCATCCAGGCTGTCGGTGTTTGCCTGTACAAGCCACATGAGGCTTGCATTTATATGAATGTCAGTGGTACTGGATTGTGGATAGAACATCTTTCCTGCAAGGGCAGTCTCCCCTCCTATTCCATTGACCTGGAAAAGCGGAACATATGCCCGGTCCCTGGAAATACCGATACCATAATCTTCAACATCCGACTGCTGCGGAACGGAATCCATGGTCAGTTCGAGAAGTGGTATGAGTTTCAGGTCATCCCGGGAATTATCAAGATCCTGCATTGTACTCTTGTTATCATAAGGCCAGTCCCATTCCTTGTAGGCAAGTCTTACATGACCAGGTACTTCTGGAAGAAGCTGGAAGTCTATGTAAACGGGATTACCGTTTGTCGTAAGGTCAAAATTAAAAGTGTCATAACTGATAGACGATGCAAAAGGTGAAGGATCGACATTGTCTTCTACACCATCGTCGTCATTATCAAAATCCCACACATTGGGAACACCATCCGAATCAACATCAAGGGAAGATACATCCGTAACTTCAAGATTATCAGGAAAACCGTCGTAGTTAGAATCAATTTCCAGAGGATCAGAGAGGTAAATCACTGTTTCGTTATAATCATCAAGCTGGTCAAAATCAGAATCGGTATTATTAAAATCAGTTCCAAGAACAAGTTCTACGGAATCAGGTAAGCCGTCTCCATCACTGTCACTGGGATCAGTTGTAAGATTTATGAGTTCCAAAACATCCAGTCCATTATCAGATGGAGTCTGGGTTTTTATCTGGGACACCATCGATAAGCTCATAAGGGTATCCTGAGGAATATAGGAATCATCTTCATTGTAAAACAGATCTTCATTACTTGCAGCTACTGCCGGATAAAACTGAGCTCCTAATAATATGATAACAATAAGTAACTTGCATAAAATAGATTGATTAATGCCCACCGTATCACCATATAATGTTGGTGGCAGATGCAATATATAGTTGCTGTTGGCTCAAAATAAAATGAATGAAAAGGTTAATTAAAAGATAAAATACTTAGTTCACCCACACAATTTCAGGTTCTTTTTTAGGGATCTCTCCAGGTTCTGCTAGAGGATAACCAAATACGATTGGTGCAATTACTCTGTAATCAGGTGTAATCCCCAGTTCTTCGAGTAATTCAAGATTATCCTGAATGAAACACCCGGTTCCTATCCAACAACTACCAATGCCCATAGAATGAGCTGCAAGCATCATGTTCTCAGCACACAGAGAACAATCGTAATCCGTAGTGAAACCTGCATTGTTTCCAAGAACAATTACAAGGACAGGAGCATCGTAGAAGATGTTAAAATCTTCTTTTGCAAGTTCTTTCTTGAACGCTATAGCTGCATCATTTGTAGCCTCGCCTAATTGAGTAAGAAGGCGCGGTTTACAATGATCTGACATTCTCATCATCATTTCACGATTCTTAATCACAACAAAGAACCATGGCTGGCTGTCGAAACCGGAAGGTGCATGAACACCGGCATCAATTATCTTCTTGATGTCTTCGTCACTTACCTCCTTATCAGTATATTCACTGATACTCCTTCGTGTCTTTATATTTTCAATTACGCTATTTTTCTCCACACCCATTAGAACAACTCCTATTTTTTTGATTCAAGGAACTCTTGCAGAGATATCTGCATAAGACTGTCCGGGTCTTCAATATCCTTGTGTACATAAAGACCACACCAGCAGCGCTTCATCGCATCATAGTGTTCCCTGTGAAAAGGTATACATGGACAGACGAGCTTCATATCATGCTCTCTTTCACCTGTAAGACCCTGACAGGGACAAAAAGGACTGCCTTTTTCTTTTTCGATGTTAACTTCCTGCTCAAGTAAGAAATCAACCAGTTCAGTGTCAGGACTGATTTTGTATCCCAGAGGATCTACAACCTTTGAGAACATTGCCCTGAGTTTCTCCTTACGCTTTTCGTTATCCATCTTTGATCACAACTTGAGTAATTTTGAGTACTTGGCCGGATTGTATCCCACTACGACATCCTCATCGACCTTCACAAATGGAAAAGACATTTCAGAACCATGGGCAAGACAATCATCCTTGATAGCCTTTTTTGTATCGTCATCTGCCTTGTCATAATCAATATACTCAAAGGGAATATCCTGTTCCCTGAAGAATTTCTTTGCCCTCATACACCAGGGGCAGGTACTGAGTGTGTACATAACTACTTTCTTCACTTGCTTGCACCTCCCATATTTACAAAAACACCGCCATCCATGAGCTTTGTTTCATAGACAGATACCCTGATCTCTTTTGCATCAAGGAACTCACCACTTCGAATATCAAATCTCCAGTCATGGCAGGGACATTTTAATATATACTGTTCCAGAGTACCTTTTGACAGTGGACATTCCATATGAGGACACTTATTGGATATTGCAAAAAACAGACCATCTTTTCTGATAAGGAGCACTTTATCATCTTCAAGTAATAATGCCTTTTTTTCATCATCAGCAAGTTCATCTTCCTTTATTGCAAATATCCATTTACTTTCCTGATTCATAGATACATTCCTGTTGCATATCATGTTAGAACGGCTATCTTGCCATCCTTCACCTGTGTATCGTACACGTTCACTTTTATCTTATCGGATGCTACGTATGCCCCGGTGCGAATATCAAATATCCAACTGTGACACGGACATTTTAGGGAATAGTCCTGCAGGGTACCACCCTCAAGATGACAGTTCATATGTGGACATCGGTTCTCAAGAGCAAACACTTCCCCACCTTTACGGATAAGGAGTAATTGTTTGTCCCCAACATCCATGGGTTTCATTTCACCTTCTTTCACTTCAACATCATTTGCGACTATTACCCACGAAGTCATTTCAGACCTCCTTATGTAACGAACAGTTCAAAGAAGGACAAGTATTTCTCCATCTTCTACCTTGTTCTCGTAGAATTCAAGAGCTTCGTCCTTGTCTCCAAGATATTTGCCAGACCTTATGTCATATTCCCAGCCATGGCACGGGCACTTCAGAATAAACTCATCGCTGAAAGTTCCTTTAGAAAGACGACATCCCATATGTTTACACTTACCGAAAAGTGAATAGATAACTCCATTTTTCCTTATAAGAAGCAAAGGTGTTCCTTTTACCCTGACAAACTCCATATTGCCCTCATTCAAATCACTATCATTAAGTGCAAAAAACCAGGATTTTTCCGACATGCGTATCTCCCATAAATATCAGGGATTCAAAAATATAAATAGTTGTCGTGAAACAATAATAAACATATCAAGACGAGGTATTGTCTACTTTTGATTGTAAGTAACAACAACACTATTGTGTAACGTTGAAACTAAAAGGACATCAACAGTAAAAATCAAGAATAACTGGAAGGAATGGAATTCCAGTTGTCTGGTGCATCTACCGTTCCTGAATCTACATCAATGAAGTATTCATTGTTGTAATAGTACCATACCTCTATCGCAGAATAGTTTTCATCCAGATAATAATAGAAGTCGATATCTTCATAATTATCAGGATACACTATTTCTGAAGTATCATCATCATAGTATGGACCCACAACAGCATCTACTGGAAACCATCCCCCATCCTCATAGACCTCCACCCATGCATGGCCACCGGTACTGGTACTGAACTCCCTTTCACCTATGGCAACCCTCACAGTGCTTTCATCATACTTACCAGAGCCTATAAGCAAAGATGCCAGAGTATTGGCCTGTTCTGAACAGTCACTGACAATCTCGCCTGGCATGGGATTCGAATCGAAATATGGAGTATCTTCCAGAAACTCTGCAGGAGGCAACCATGCATCCTGCTGTCCATTCAATATAGTGTCAGACACCCATATCCATGAAACTGCAGCCTCGTATATATCCTCTGCATCATCAAGGTTCTCATCCCCAAGATAATCTTGAACAGCATCAGCATATGGAGTTACATATTCCTGGACCTGTGAAACACCTCTCGTTTCAGGAGTATTAGCCTGAAGGAAAGAGCTGAGTTCCTCTTTGTCAACCATCTCTGGCAGCATCCATGGAACCGGAGCTATGCGGATATTTTGAGAAGGAATGGTTGAAGAATCAATATTTTTAGGGTCTTGTGAACTATTCTGCATACTTTGTATGTTTTTTGACTCACCCATCGAATTTGAGTCAGATCCAAGAAGTTGAAGCATGTTGAATCCTGGGAACTGACAACTACTCATAAAGGTTATTTTCTGAACTTCAGACCTTATATTATCTGAAACATTTTCTTCAAAAGAAACAGAAGAAGAAGATGTAGTTGCATCATCGTTCTCATCAGACACAGTATAGGCCGAAAACATCAATATCATTACTAGAAAAATAGAAAGTATCGATTTTTCCATAGTATTTCGCCCTATTTTATCACATTATTTCTGTATGATATACTACCTGTATGTTACTTCATTTCATTTAATTTTATCTGAAACCATAATAAATTCTGATTTTATGATGAAATTTGGCTATATGAAGCGTTGTAGCCTCACATAGACCAAACCAATATCCTCTTTTGTGGAGAGGAACTTCACTCGTATCTCAGTGCATCCACAGGTTTCATCTTCGACGCATTATAGGCTGGAATCACACCCGAAAGGATACCTATGCCAACAGCTATGGATATGCCCATTAACATGAGGTCAGGAGCAATGGTCGAACCCATGGATGAACGCATTATGGAGATGCCAAGATATGGCATAAGAGACGTCAGCACAAGACTCAACAATATGCCAAGCACACCTCCTACAAAGCCCACAAGTGCAGAGTTCACGAGGAATATCATGAGAATATCCCGATTCTTAGCTCCTATGGCTTTCATAGTACCGATCTCCTTGGTCTTTTCCAGCACAGATGTGAACATGGTGTTTGCAATTCCCACCGAACCCACAACAAGTGATACACCTGCTATAGCTCCCAGGAACAATGTCATTGAATCCATCATCTCACTGGCAGATTCTGCCTGTGACAATGAGTCAGATACCGTGAAATCCCTGTCATCATCATTGACGATGTGTCTGGATATCATAAGTTTCTCTTCGACAGCATCAACTACTGTCTCTACATTATCAACATCATCTGCCTTTACTACTATAGAGTCAAAGACATCACGCTCTGCATCATCAATTATATCAACTGCTGCATCTATTGGCATGATGATAGAACTATCACTTTCACCATCCTCCAGTATACCTACAACCCTGAAAGATTTACCTTCGATAGTAAGTACACGATTTAGACCTACTTCATCATCGAACATTTCATGGGCTATCCTGTAACCTATGACCACAGCATTGTTGTCAGTGGCATCCAGCAGTCTGCCGGATTCAAGATTATACGTCACAGTGTACTGCCAGACCTGCGGATCAACGCCTTTCACAGAAAGATCGGCAGCCTCACCCATGAAATACACTTCCATACCACTGTCAGATATCTGCCCATAGATGTAATCGATATTTTCAACCAGTTTTATGGCCATAATATCCTTATCTGTCAGCTCTGCGTCAGATGAAGAAGAAGAGGAATCACCTCCCCTACCAGGACCGAAACCTGACTGAGCCTTGGTATATCCCGGAGTGACCGTTATTGAGGTTAGGTCCATATCAGCAAATCTGTCCTCCATATCTGCGGTCATACTGTCACTGAGTGCCATAATAGTGACAACTGAACCAACACCAATAACAATACCTATTATAGTGAGCCAGCTTCTGATCTTACTGTGGATCAGAATGTTCATAGCAAGCTTTAGATAGGTACTTCGCCTCATTTCTTTTCCTTCTTCAAGATACTACCTTTGAGATTTTTAAGTTCAACACTCAGAGGCTTATAAGTACCTTCCTTTTGCATCTTTTTTTTCCTGTAATTGAATCCTACAGCCACGATTACAAGGAGGGCAGCGCCGTACAGGTAGTAATTGTTACTGCTTGATTGTCTTTGCCCCGGGCCCATGCCTGCTGCCATGGTTCCGCCGGTCAGTTCTTCTATCTGAACCGTTTTCTCAACTGAGTTCCTCTGACCTGCTGAATCTGTATACTCAATTAGAACCAGAAGCTCATTCTTTGATTCCATCTGTTCTTGCTTTGCTACTATCTGCTCATCTGTCATCTCTGAAAGGTCAGGACGTGCCTGGGCGGTACCGGATGAATCCTCATCTGTGGAAGTCATCGAACCAACCTGTGATATGGAGAATGAAGTGATAGTATAATCTCCCTTCTCAAGGTTACCGACGATTGTGGATGTACTTCCTGTAGCCTGGAAATTATCCTGTTCCGGTATTGAAACCTTGACAGAGTAAGCTTCATTGTTACCCACGTTTGCAAGTGATAAAGATACTTCACCTTCATCGCTCTCAGAGTAACTCAGATCGAAGTCAGTGGTACCTCCCACAAACAGACCTGCCTTGGTTTCGATGGTATTGGTATTTGAGTCATAATCCTCAAACTCAAGGGTGATATCAAGCTGATATAATCCCGGATCTGCATTTACATCTGCCATTACAGAGTATGCTACTGTTGCTGATTCACCTACATCAAGATAGCTTATGTACTTGGTATTAGATGAATATACAGGCAAGATAATACCTGTTGTTTCGTCCCATGAAACAGCCATGTTCTTGAGTGGAGAACTTCCAGTATTTGTGATTACGAATTCTATGGGTTCCACAGTTGCAACATCAATATTGGACTCACTTATTGTGACAACCTGTGCGTATTCCTTTCCCTGTATATCCACATCAACTGTTGTAGAGACACTTGAATCTGTATCACTGTCACTGACAACTACGTCTATTTCATAGATATCCTCTGCAACATCTGCATCAACCTTTAATTTGAATTTAACAAGAGTTGCATCTTCCTCATCCTGACGGGCTTCAAGGAATGATATTGTTTTAGTTAAGGACTCTCCGGATACCTGAGAAAAAGGATATTCCGGCTCTATCTCAACTACTATACCTGTAAGATCATTATTTCCTACGTTCTGGATACTGAAAGTGAGTTCTACTGTTTCACCGGGTCTTGCAGGGTTTGGACTCTGAGTCATTAGATCTGCCTCTATTCCCGATACACCGGCACTAATAGCTGCCGAAGCACTGGTAATTGACAATATCAGTATTAACATCAATAATAATATTTTTTTCATATTCATCACATAGCTTCACTGTTTTTTATTTCTATACTGTCCACCATTCCATCTTTGATATGGACCACACGATCTGCATATTTTGTAAGTTCCGGATCGTGAGTTATCATTATAATCGTCTTGCCTTCGTTTTTGTGAAGGTTGCTTAAAAATTCAAGAATATAATTTCCTGTTTCGCTGTCCAGATTTCCGGTTGGTTCATCTGCAAGGATTACTTTGGGATCAACTGCCAGTGACCTTGCAATCGCAACTCTTTGTCTCTGGCCACCTGATAATTGGGAGGGGAGATTGTACTTTTTATCAGAAAGAGTAACTATCTCAAGAAGTTCTTCAGCTCTCTTCCATGAAAAATCAGAATCTGCTTCCTGGAAGTCAAGAGGAAGCATTACATTTTCGATTGTGTTTAACGTTGGTATCAAATTAAATTGCTGGAAAATGAAACCGATGAGCTGCCCTCTTATCTGGGCAAGCTCGGATTCTGGCATTTTTGAAATATCCTTATTATTTAGCTCTACAGTTCCCTTACTTGGAATATCCAGACATCCCAGAAGATTCATCATTGTACTTTTCCCGCTTCCACTGGGTCCCAGTATGACAACAAACTCGCCATGCAGGATCTCCAGATCGACACTCTTCAATGCTGCAAATTCTACCTCTCCCATCTTGTATATCTTCCACACATCAGTAAGACGCATGAGAGTATCGGGATTGTTGCCTGAAGACTTGTTTACCACATTCGTTTCATCGATGACATTCTTAACAGTCTCAGTATAATCACCATAAAACCTGTTTTCCAAATTAGCTCTATCAATGAGATTCTTAGCAGTCTCAATATAATCGTCTGAAGACTTGTTTTTCACATTCGTAAAATTCCCGTCCATAATTTACCTCAATGCGTGGCACTTTAATTTAAATATAAAATATATAATTAGTATTTAATACATATACCTGTGCAACTAATACACAGAGAATATATTAATCAATCTTCCCTTATCGGAGATATTTGCAGCAAACGATCAATTTGCCCAATATCCAGTTTCCTGTACAGAGAGGAAATGACATGTTCAGAAACATTTGTCCAATTCTGGCTTGAACGATCAGCGTTCCATCCATTGAATTTTTGCTGTGTATTATTATTGTTCTTCATTCATCCTCCAATTTCGGATAAGAGACATCTGCCGGATAGGGGCAGACATCCCTTAAACGAAGGGATGGTTGGTTGTTGGTATGTCGGTGACACCGGACCAGATGTGGTTGGGGGTTTGGTGGCACCTAGTTTTGGTGGTACCCACCAGGATTTTTAATCGGTAGGCAATCATCAATTAACCAGTTTTGAATAAAAGCATACTTACTTCAAAAAGGCAAAAAAAGAACAATATTTAAAAAATAAAGCTTTATAGAGATTACAATAGAAATTATAGAACATATAAAACAATAAAAAGCTTATTAAGAATTATTAAGAATTTTGATATTGATTCGAACGGGTAATATACATAATAACACATAAAAGATTAAATAATGACATTTTGATATAGAATATCTGTACCATGAAAAAATCATATTGTAATTTGCAGAGAGACAATTACTCTTCAGATTCTACCAGGAAAAGTACATTTCCACGCCCTTTCTTGAACTTCTGTATCTTTCCCCTCTTTTCAAGGTCAAGGAGCATGAGACTGACCTTGCCTTCTGAATATTTCAAACGCTTACGCATATCTTTCTGGGTCATCCTGCCACCCTGGGACTTGAGTATGTCAAGGATTTCCTGAAGATCGGCAGGCACCGGTTCATCAGAATGAATGGGAAAAGGTTCTTTTTTTGATTCTGCTAAGGGGATATTCACAACTTCATCAATTGTTTCACTTGCTGTTGTGGAAGTGTCTTCTTCCGGCACCACTTCCTGCTCTTCTTCTACACTTTTATCAGTTGCTGTTTCTATAAGCACTGGCGATACATGTAAAAATTCTTCAATTTTTACTTTCTTTGATGGAAGAGACTTTTGTGGTTTCCGTTTGATCTGGACTACCAGAATAAACATAAGAATAACTACAACAAATATAGCCCCAATAAGAATAGAATTGTTTCGTAATGTCGTTTCTGCACTACTTACAGTTTCCTCACCAGTGCTGGAATATGATGGCAAAAGCAGAAGATCTAAAACATAACTCCCCTCGTCTGAAACTACGATCGTATCTTCAGCAGAGTAGGTAAGTTGATCATCTTCGTAATAACTTGCAGTGATGTGATAACTACCGTTTGGTAATTCAAAGGAGTAAACACCATACTTAGCCACCATCGACTGCGAAGGAGTTGAATTTACCTCTATTATTGCATTGTCAAGAGGTTCGAATGTGCTCCATTCATAAGCCACACCATGTACAGTTGCAATACTTGAAGCTGCAGTAACGCCTGATAACAGCAAAATCATGGCAATACAAACTATGCAGGATAATACTCTCATGTCATACAACCTGGTTTTTATGTCAGTCACTCTCAAATATTGGTTTTGCCCAGACAGTTCCTATTCTACTGGATGTACCATCATCAAAATAATAGGTTCCGTTGCCAATCAGCTCGACTTCACCTGTACCAATTACAAGAAGACTCATTCTATCAGCCATTATCGCAACGGAAAAATCAGAACCAGACAAGGATGTATTCCCTTCTACCTCTACATATGAAATCATAATATATGGTTTATTGTGATCAGGTGTTCCGTCCTTTTCTTGGAGAACTTCCTGCTTGTAGTCTTTTTCCATATCAATTGATATATCTCCTGCAAAATCAACTACTGAGAACTTACCTTCGGACAAGAAGAAACTTGTATCAAGGTCACCGGACAATATTACAACACCGCTACCTTCAGCTACCAGACTACTATTACCAGATAATATCACGGGACCAGGAAGATATGTTTTTATCTTGTCGAATATGTGTTTAAGTTCTGAATTTGCACGAACGATACTCTCCTTTGATAATTTTATATATTTCTCTTTATCTGAATTTACGGAGGAGGTTTCAGCCTGTACAAGATAACCCCTGGACTCAGACACAAGAACATCATACTCATCCACCATCTGGTCGAGATCCTGAACATCATTACCTTTCTCATTCAGACGTATGATTACAATATCAAGACGTTCCACCATCGCCTCTGCCTTCTCAATATTGTCTTCGAGTATACTTTTTTCATCCGCATTAAAAGAATACGGAAACATGTAGATAAGGACCATTTCTCCTTTTTGTGGCTCTTTTATATCAAAAGGAGGAGGAAACAATTGAGAATACCGTTCATGTCTTTCATCAGGATATTGTTGCACATCACCAAAATTCACCATGCCTGAAATAACAACTAGCAGCATGAGGAATATCAATATTATCAGAGGCATCTTTTTCATTGATGATCACACCTTTGGGAATACAAGCAACAAATTACCAGATCCTATTCAAGGACAGTAAACAGAGATCAAAGCATCTTAAGCACTACTTTCATTTAATATATTCCACATATATTTAAATGCATGCTCTTGTTGCAGGTAATGAACTTAATGATTACTACTTGCAAATTGAATACGCTTAAATTGCCAACCGCTTAAAAGTAGAATGAGTCCATATGAAAATACTTAATTTGATCACCTGTATCGATCAAGAGATGCACTTATTGCAGGCATCCCTTAAACGAGAAGGGTTGGTGGTACGATGGTGGCACCTTGGTTGGATGTAATTAGGGGGTTGGGGGGATAAGGTGCCACCAAGTAGGGGTGGTGTCTGCCATTATATTATTACTGACAGACAATTCCCCCATTAGCATTCTTAAATAAAAGGATACTTACTGGAAAAGAAAGAATACACATCAAAAACAGATAATAAACCTTTATAAGACCTTTGATTCAGATAATAAATACCAAAACAGAATCTAATAAGTATCAGGAACAAATATAACTTTCTAACCGGAAAAAACAGCATATATAGATTGATTTATTGTAACTATTCAGCCTGATAAAAACGCTATCAATAACAATCTTGACAAAAAGTTGAAACGTAAATTTCATTAGGATCATTTATTTTGATTGTTGCTATTGATTGCTTTTTTGATTGTTAGATTGTTAGTGAGCAGACATCTCTATTTCGATGAAATCAGTACCAATAGGCAAATCGTGCCAGGCTGAATAGTTACGATTTATTTTGAAATAACTCCTCATACCACATTAAGACGTTAACAGTATTGTTTTAGTCAATATCAAATATCGAGGAGGACCAGGTACCTTCCCGCTCCACGTTTCCATTGCTAAGATAATAGGTTCCGTTACCGTATAATTCAGCTTCTCCATTTCCTTTTACAAAAAGACTTGCATTATCACCCATAATAACCACAGTAAGCACTGAACCGGACAGATTTACATTGCCTTCTATATCCCTATAGGAAAGCATCGTTTGTGGAAATTTGGAATCATTGGATGGAATTACTTTCTCTGTGATTATTTCAGGGCTGTACATGCCTTCTGTATCAATATTCAGGTCTCCTGCAAAATCAACTACTGAAAACTTACCCATATACAGACTAAGTTCAATGTTAAGGTCACCTGACAAAATGATGATACCACTTCCCTGAGCAGTCAGACTATCATTCCCGGCTATACTGACAGGTTTGGGAAAATATGTTTGCATCTTATCGAAAATGTCCTTTAGCTCCGAATTTGCAAGAATTATATTATCTTTTGACAAAGCGAGATATGTTTGCTTATCTAAAAGTGAGGAAGAAGCATCAGCCTTTGAAAGATTGTTTTTTGCCTCGGACACTAGAAAAGAGTAATTCTCAACCATTTGTTCAAGTTCCCGAACATCATTCCCTTTTTCTTTCAAATCAAGAATTGCACCCTCGAGACGTTCTACCATTCCATCTGATTTTTTAATATTATCTGCAAAAATAATACCTTCATCTCTTGGAGGTTTGCGATTATCAGACTCGATAAGAAATCTTTCATCTAAGAGTTCTTCGTTGATAAAAGCAGGATGTGAGGACGATAAACCACGGTGATCCTCACGAATATCAGAGAAACGTTCTGATTCAATAAAACCAGATATCAATACGATAGATATAAGGAATATTATCATTGTAAGTGGCAGCTTTTTCATTGGATATTACACCTTACTCAAACGCTTCCATATAATTCTATTTATCAATATGAATAAACAGATTGCAATAAATCTTAACGTTTTTCTCATATTACACAAAAAAGAAAGATTTAAATATAAACATACTTTAGCTGGAAGATATGTTTTGAAAAAAACAAAGTAATTTATTAGTATCTTACTCTTTATGAAGCTTTTTCACAGCATGGATTGTTAAATAATAACATATTTTTGGTATAAACAGGCAAATTGCTCACCATAAGAGTTTTTTGCTGATTTAACTGTATAATTATGAATATGTAAGAATAATGCCATAATAGAATTGGAATTGAACCTTGATTCACAAATACCTGAGAATTTCATGGCATGGAATAATTCTGAAGAAGCATAATTGTTCATTAGAGTTTTTTAAAGTTTGTGCATGACCCTAAACCTTTATTAAAGCTTTATTTTTGAATTTAAAGGCCTAATTACACGTTTTTTCGCTAAGTATACTTATATTCAAGTCTGCTAATCATGGGAATGTCAGAAAAGCACTGCTAATTATCCGGCACTGAATCTGACAGACATAATAAAGGAGGAAAAAAATGAAACACAGATTCATAAAAGCAATTGCCTGTCTTTCATTAGTACTTATGGTGTTTAGTGCTATGGCACCAGGCGCCTTTGCTGATGAAACAGGAACCGCTGAAGAAACAAAAGAATTGAAAGATCATAAGATGATGCACTCACCACGTGGAAATCCTGAGATGAATGAAGAGGAACCCATGGAAGCACTCGTCTTTGATACTGAAGAAGAAGAATTGGAATTCCATGTAGAAAAGCAGACAGAATCGATCAATAACAGAATTGAAAGATTGAACGAAATGCTCGAAAACATTGATGAGATAGATAACGAGGACATCACTGAGGAATCAATTGAAGAGCAAATCGCTGAACTGGAAGCACTTCTTGAAGACATCGAAAGTGCAACAACACTGGACGAACTCAAAGAGACCATGGAAGAAGCAAGAAAAACCATGATGATGGAAAAGCATGGAATGATGGGTGAAAAAACACAAATCGAAGAAATGGAGTTTGAAACCGAAGAAGAAGAGATAGAATTCCATGTAGAGAAGCAGACAGAATCAATCAACGATAGAATTGAAAGATTGAACGAAATGCTCGAAAACATTGATGAAATAGACAATGAAAACATCACTGAAGAGTCAATTGAAGAGCACATAACTGAAATGGAAGCACTCCTGGAAGACATCGAAAGTGCAACAACACTGGATGAACTAAAGGAGATAATGGAAGAAGCAAGAGATAACAATCCACAAGCATGTGGACACGGAAGAGAATACGGACCTATGAACCCTGGTTTTAAGGAAAAAGTAACCGCAGAATAGGACCAAATCGATCGACCGTGAAATAATTAGTACCACCAACTATGAGATAGGACATCTCCTATCTCACAAAAATTTAATTTACCAACTTATAAGGAGTTTTATTATGATGAGAAAGATCACGATTACATTTGCTTTAATGATGATACTCTTCAGCACTTCAATACCAGGAGTATATGCCATGCAAGATGAGGAAAGCATGGGAATGCCAGAGATAAATGCTGAACAGATGAAAGAAATGAATATGGAAATGATAGATAGTAACATTGATTCACTTACCAGCCTCCAGTCAGAGAGTGACGATGAAGAACTTCTGGATTCTGTTGCTAGTCTGCTCGAGCAGATGGAATCACTGAAAACGGAACTTGAGACTACTGATGATCAAGCGGCAATTGTGGAGATTATGAATGAACTCAGGAGCTCAATTGAAGAAGCACCTGAAGAACTGCGTGAGACATTGATGCAAAACAACCCGATGGAAAGAGAAGGTCAGGTCGCCATGGATGGTGAAAGACCAGAGAGAGACACTGCGAATACAGAATCTTTCGAGGGTGACTTCCCAGGAAATGGAAGTATGGGTGAGGAAAAAACAATAGATAAAACAGATAATGGTAATGCCCCAACTGATGAAGTCAGCAACGAAGGAGTATCAAAAGAAAGCACCGGGTTGCTAAGCAGTCTTATCAATATGATCAAAGGATTCTTTTAAGCTATTTATTCTTGCATTATCCCCCTATATTTACCTGAATGGAACAATGGATTATCCAATATCAGGTCACTCTTTTTTTGCTTATTTTTACTGTCGGCATTAGTAGCAGATAAATACTGTCGGTGATTATAGTAAATGAGGAATTAATATATATACCATGACAATGATTAACACAGTCAAATAATCCCTTTATGAGGATACTAAAAACGTTAACAAATAATAAAATATGATTACATTTCCGACCAAAGCAGGAGAAACTTCATGAAGATCGCAATACTTGGAGGCACAGGCAAAATAGGCAAGGGCTTTGCGCTTCGTTGGGGCCAGAAACACGAAATAATCATAGGCTCCAGGGAAATAGAAAAAGCCGAAGCAGTCGCTGCAGAATATAATGAAGTACTTGGCAAGTTCGGCCACACTGCACACATAACAGGTACTGATAACAAAACAGCTGCCGAAAATGCAGAGATAATCGTCGTTGCCATCAGATACAATCAGCTTAAGCCTGTAATGGAACTGATACACCCGGTCATAGAGAACAAGATAATTGTCAGTGTAGTCGTTCCAATGGAAAAGAACATGTGCTACATAGATTCCGGTGCTGAACACCTGACAGTTCCAATAAATAGTGATGATTTCAATACAGAATACTTCTGTTTTTCAATGCCTGAAGCTGGAAGCGCTGCCCAGGAAATACAAATGATGCTACCCGATAATACAGAACTTGTAGCTGCATTCCATACTGTACCTGCAAAGAAACTGGCAAACCTTGAGATGGAACTTGACTATGACATCGGTGTTTGCGGAAATTCCATGCATTCAAAAAATATAGTATTCGATCTTGTAAGGGATATATCCAACATGAGACCTCTTGACATTGGACCACTTGAAACTGCAGGAATGATCGAATCCCTAACACCTTTGTTGATCAATGTTGCAGCAAGGAATGAAATGAAGGATATCAGTCTGAAATTCGTTTGAATTTTGCACCTGCTTTCTTACTTTTTTTTATTTATCTTATTATTTTTGAACTTTAAATGTCACTTTCATGGCAATCTATAATTGCATGGAGTTAGATAACCAGAAATAATTTTGCATTGCATGTGCAGAATATAGAGGAAGAATAGCAGGCGATTTAATGATAATTGAAAATAAGGAAGACGTTATCAAAGCCATCGAGACGAACAACGTAAAGTTCATACGTTTGCAGTTTACGGATATTCAGGGAGTAGTTAAGGATGTTGAGATCCCTGTGACGCAGATCGAAAAGGCTTTGACCATAGGAATATCCTTTGATGGATCATCTATAGAAGGTTTTGTAAGGATCGATGAATCGGACATGGTGCTAAAACCGGATATCAAGACCTTTGCTATCCTTCCATGGAACAAGGATAAAGGTGTGGTTGCAAGAATTATATGCGATATTCACCTGCCAAACGGAGAAGAGTTCGAAGCTGACCCTCGTTATGTCCTTAAAAAGGTCATGAAAGAAGCTGGAGATATGGGATATACCCTGAATGTAGGCCCTGAACTTGAGTTTTTCCTTTTCGAAAAGAAAGAAGGAAAGGCAACTACAATACCCCATGATTATGGAAGATATTTTGAGTTTGCACCTACTGACATTGGCGAGGATATCAGAAGAGATATAGTCCTGACCCTCACTGAACTTAACTTCGATATAGAGGCATCACATCACGAGGTCGCTTTTGGACAGCATGAAATAGATTTTAAATACGGTAATGCACTGACAACAGCTGACAATGTAATGACATTCAAGTATGTTACAAGAACCATTGCAAAACTGCACGGACTGCATGCAACTTTCATGCCAAAGCCCATTGCTGTTGAGAATGGATCAGGTATGCATGTGAATCTTTCACTATCCAAGGGAGACGAAAATGCATTTTATGACCCTAAAGGTGAAATGGAGATCAGTGACGCCTCAAAATATTTCATCGCAGGTGTCCTGAAACACGTCAAAGCCATAACCTGCATTGCAAACCCACTTGTAAACTCATACAAGAGACTCATCCCCGGATATGAGGCACCTGTATATATCACATGGTCAGGTGCAAACCGAAGCTCACTCATACGCATACCTTCTGCCAGAGGAAAGAGCACAAGGGTAGAGCTCAGAAGTCCGGACCCATCATGTAACCCATACCTGACGTTTGCAGCTATCCTTGCTGCCGGCCTGGACGGGATAAAGAATCAGATGGACCCGGGAAGAATGATGGAAAACAATGTCTTTGACCTTACAGTAAAGGAACTTGCCGAGAGAGGAATTGAAACACTGCCATCAACCATTAATGAAAGTGTCAATCATCTTGAAAATGATGAAGTCCTTAAAGACGCTCTTGGAGAACACGTCCACAATAATATACTGAGAATTGCAAGAGCAGAATGGGATGCATACAGAACACAGGTCCACGACTGGGAAGTACAGCGTTACCTGAATACTATCTGAAGCATGAATCGGGCATATTCTATTAAGGAATCAAGAAAAGCGGATTATCTGCAGGTCAAAAGGTTCATTGAACTTGTAGATAATGATTTTTACCCTCCCCTGAGTAAAAGGGGAGGTGGTATTCCTGAAAGAGTAGATGGAAATCTGGACACGCCTGAAGCAAATTTCCTTGTTGCCAGATTAGAAGAAAGAGATCCATATGACACTCTTAACGGATTTGTAGGGATGCTGGGTTGCACAAGGAACTGGAAAGGTAACGACAGTGCTTACATCAATTTTCTTGCAACACATCCAGACCACAGAAACTATGGAATTAGCAAAGCTCTCTGCCTGAGACTGGAAGAGATTCTGACGAAACAGGGTATCAAAAAGATATATCTTTGCACCTGGTCAAGTAATCCAGCTGCGATGAAATTCTATGAAAATATTGGATATTGTGCATATTCAGTCATTCTCAATGACAGGGGAAAAGGAATAGATACAATATATTACAAGAAGAAAATATAGGATCACATTATCCAAAACAATAATATACGATAAGATTCTCGATAACATTGTCTTTTCCTGAAAAATTACTATCATTGCGTGAAGCTTTGCAGGATATTTCATCCTCAAAGATTTTGATCGCATTGGTTGAAAAAAGACAGGACACGAGTGCCTATTGCATGGTTAGGAAGAATAGAGGAAGTGGTAGGCACCGTGTCCATAAACGTGATATTTTTCTGTTTTTAGTTACTCCTCTGGCATTCGTTCAAGCTTCTTTGCAGAGAGCTTTTCAACCAATTCCAGATTTACATCATTTGCAAGTGAAAGTTTACCCTTTCTTACTGCATTGTCAACAAATTGCTTGCCAACCGGATTGCGTATTATCAGGGTTGTGTAACCTTTGGCACTGCCAATGGAACCTGCTGATATGTCAGCAGCCAGTGCTGTGAGATCTGTGCATATATGGCATCCGGGACGCACACAATCCTCAACATCTTTCAGTGAGATGACCGTCATGCTTCCGTCCTTCAGTGTGATCTCAAGCTTGCCCTTTACATCAAAGTGTATGATGTCCAGAGGATCTATCTGGCGCTCTGCAATAAGTTTGTCCTGTACAAGTTTTTCGTAGTCGAAAGTTTCCGTGCAGAAAAGTCCCATTTCAAGACGAATGTTTTTCCTGAATGGACGTAAAAGATCCATTTCACTGCTTCTCATCTTACTTACAGCCTGCATGACACATGGAACACCAACAACTGCTATGTTAGTGTACTTACGAGCGATGACCGCTTCTTTAAGAGAAGCTACCAGAGGAACCCACCAGTTGTAACGGCTTCCTGCATGGTGAACAAGCACTTCTGATGATGTAATTACAGAGGATGAAGGCCTTAGTGTCCAGGGATCTTCAACAACAGTAACTATTGCATCGATCATTCCCTGTTCAAGGGCATTAGTAAGTATTGCTGTTACAGCTCCACCGCTTTGTTTTCTTGGAATATCGACATCTGCTTTTGCAGACACGATGTCTATGTATTCACCAAGAACCTCAGATGATGGTTTGTCAATTCTGGGACACACTTCATAGCATGCACCACATGGAACTCCGTCATCGACATCCTTACAGTAGCCACTGTTGAGAGGATGAGTGGAATCACTGCCAATTTCAAAGTAAATAGCATCTGCCGGGCATACAGCTACACAGGCACCACATGCTGCGCATTTACCTGTATCCCAGATTTCTGCCTTAAGATCTAGATAATTTTTACCTGCCATTATAATCACTCCCATGTGTATTTACCTGCAAATGGTCTGCTGCTTGCAGGAATTATTCTCGAATAGTTCGTATCCAGGAACTGGGACGAATCTATGTCAAACCGTTCACAGAAATCTTTTATCACAGGAGTTAATCTTGCCAGGTCGTCTTCATTAAATTCAACTTTCTTGGCTCCGACACCAAGCAACTTTTCATTGACATCGCCCCTTATAACGATCTCTCCGCCGTGTATTCCACTGCCAATTCCACGGTCCTGTATAGTTGGTTCCTGTCCAATTCCAAGAACAAGGATGAGACCACCGGCCATGTATTCTCCGAGGAATGCGTGGGATGTACCACCTACTACAAGGATGGGACGTTTACCCTCATACTCCTTCATGTGAATGCCACCACGGTAACCGATGTTGCCTTTTACGAAGACCTTACCGCCACGCATGCTGTGTGCTACTGCATCTCCGGCACTTCCGTGAATTATCAATGACCCGTAATCCATTGTATTTCCAGGAGCATGTTCTGCGTTACCGAAAATCTCACATTCAGGACCACTCATGAACATCCCAAGGTCTCCACCGGGAACGCCATTTATGGTAATCTTTGCGTCGCCCCTTACTCCATTCCCGATGAAACGCTGTCCAAGAACATTATTGAGGACGATTTCCTTTATTCCGGAAGCTACTGCTTCACGGATAATTTTATTCAATGGAGTGTAATGCATACCCTTTACATCTATTACTAAAGGTTCCACTTCAATCAGGCCCCTACAGATTCTATTTTGAGTACGTCAAGCAGACCCTGGTCAAGCATGTAACCACGTAGACGCTCGCGGTTTCCACGAAGACTCTCAATGCTGTTAAGACCTGCAGCACCCATGAGTTCACTTATTTCAAGTGTCCAGGCATTGATAAGGTTTGCAACATTTTCTGAACCGATCTCAGGGTCTATACGGTCAACCAATTCCTGCTTTTGAGTTGCGATACCCCATGGACAGAGTCCACGATAGCAGTTCCCACATACACGACATCCTAGTGCTATGAGTGAGGCCGTTCCAATGTAAACTGCATCAGCACCGAGTGCTATAGACTTCGTAATATCAGCACTATTGCGGATACCACCACTTGCGATCAATGAAACTTTATTCCTTATTCCCTGCTCATTCAGTTTCTCATCCACTGCAGCAATAGCAGCTTCAATAGGAATACCGACATTGTCCCTGAATACCTTTGGTGCTGCACCTGTACCGCCTTTGAAACCATCAACTACTACGGCATCTGCATCAGATCTTGCGATTCCTGCTGCAATTGCTGCCACGTTATGTACTGCAGCTATCTTTACGAAAACCGGCTTTTCCCAGTTAGTAGCCTCTTTGAGACTGCGTACAAGCTGAGCAAGATCTTCTATACTATAAATATCATGATGAGGAGCCGGGCTAATTGCATCTGAACCCAATGGTATCATACGGGTACAGGAAACATCAGAGCATACTTTCTCTCCGGGAAGGTGACCACCAATACCAGGTTTTGCACCCTGTCCAACCTTAATCTCAATCGCTGCACCACGCTCCAGATAATTGATGTCAACACCGAAACGTCCTGATGCTATCTGGACGATGGTATGATTCTGGTATGGATAGATGGACTCATGCATTCCTCCTTCACCAGTACCCATGAAAGTTCCGGTCTTTGCCACTGCCTTTGCAAGACTGAGCTGTGCATTCAGGCTGATGGCACCGTAACTCATGTGACCTATCATTATAGGAGTATCGAGTTTAAGGTTTGGAGCAAGCTTTGTTTTGAGCTCCACATCACCATTGTTCTTTGTAAATTCAAGTTTTGCAGGCTTCTTACCGATATACGTCCTCAGCTCCATTGGCTCTCTTAGAGGATCGATACTTGGATTTGTGACCTGGCAAGCATCCAGTACCAGCCTGTCAAAGATAATAGGGTAATCGCGTGCATTGCCCATTCCAGCCAGGATTATCTTTCCTGTACGTGCCTGATTGATCACGTCTTCACGTGCTTCTGCGGTCCACAGAGGATGACTGCGGTAGTCCACAGGCTTTTCCTGGAGATTGATAGCATCTCTTGGACACATGGAGATACAACGGTGGCATGCAGTACACTTACGGGAATCTATGAGGATCTTGTCATCCTCTATCCTGTAAACACCATAAGAACAGTTATCAACGCAACGCATACATTTCATGCACTGGTCGCGGTCAATACTTATCTTGTACTTTAGGGGAACACTTCCAAGGCTCATTCTGTAACCCTCCCAATGACTGGCTCGCCTGCTCTTGGCATGTATATTGTCTCTACTTCCGGGTCCATTGTGCGTATAGCAGCTTCTTCGCTTGATATGTAAAGACGGGATCCGTTCTCTCCTACAACAAGAGGACGAAGCTTAATCCTGTCAGTGAAACCCACGATTCCATCCTTTGTAGCAACAACGATAGCAAAGGGACCGTTCATCAATGCGGGTCCGTATGTAAGTCGCAATGTACGCAGGAATTCTTCCTTCTTTTCCGGCATCTCGTCAATAACATCCCAGAAAGGCGGAGCAAGTGCCGTAACAACTGTTTCGGACGGAAGTCCGTGCCTTCTTCCAAGAAGATCAAAGAGATAAGCCACAACTTCCGTATCAGTGGACATTGTACAATCATAGCCATTGCTTTCCACATAACGACGGTTAGTACCGTAAGAAGTTATCTCACCATTGTGAACAACTGACCAGTCAAGCAGGTTGAAGGGATGAGCCCCTCCCCACCATCCGGAAGTATTGGTAGGATAACGGTTGTGTGCCAGCCAGATGTAACCTTTGTAGTCTTCTATCCTGTAGAAGTTGGCTACATCTTCAGGCCATCCGGAAGCTTTGAAAACTCCCAGATTAATTCCTGATGAAAAGATCAAAGCACCTTCAACGGTTGAATTGACAGTCATCACAAGATGCTTGACATTATCGTCGTCGGGGTTTGTAGTACCCACCATCAGATCAGTATAAGGTTTGAAGAAATATCTCCATGGGATGTGTTCCTTTTTGAGACCCGGTTGTTCATATGTAGGGATCTCTTCCTGATGGACTATCCTGCCCCATTTTTGCAGTATACAGTCCACCTCGGTTTTTGGTTCTAACAAATTATCAAAAAATACGTGGATGGCGTAGCAATCCGCATAGTCAGGGTATATACCATAAGCTACGTATCCTGCGCCTTCTCCACTTCCTCTTTCATCCATCAGACTAAGTGCTTCCTTTATACTGGAGCCGTCCATTCTGGACATAGTCCGATCGATTACGCCTATAATTCCACACATGTTGATCACTATGAGTATTTAATATAAGGGCTATTAAAGAGCATTCACCGGATATGAATTTAACCATGCAAAAATCCATAAAGGGAAAGCCCGGGGTTGTGTGAACAACTTCTATTCACGTTTTAGCAACAACAAGAAACGCTGCTGACTTAAGATAAATTGTAAATTATGATCTTGAAATATTAAGTGAAAGTAAGGGGAAATTCCCTTACAGTATGCTAAGGTAGGTGTCGATTTCCCACTGGCTAACCTGAGCCTTGTAGTCATCCCACTGAGCATTTACTGCTGTGAGATAGTTTTCGAACACATGTTCGCCCATTGCTTCTTTGACAAATGAACTGCCAGACATGCAGTCAATTGCCTCTTTAAGGTCTGCTGGTAATGAATCAATACCTCTTACCTTTCTATCCTCTTCTGTGAGCTTGAAGATGTTGACATCGGTTGATGCTGGTGCTTCAAGTTCGTTCTTTATACCATCAAGACCTGCAAGAAGCATTGCTGCAAATGCAAGGTATGGATTACATGCAGGGTCAGGACTTCTCAGTTCTACCCTTGTACCAATACCCCTTGATGATGGAATCCTGATAAGGGAACTGCGGTTTGATGCAGACCATGTGCAGTAGATAGGTGCCTCATACCCTGGAACGAGTCTCTTATATGAGTTTACAGTTGAATTTGTAATTGCAGCAAAGTCACGGACGTGCTTCAACAGACCGGCAATGTACTGCTTTGCAGTTGTTGAGAGCTGGTCAGGTGTTTCTGGATCGTAGAATGCATTCTTTCCGTCCTTCATGAGGGACTGGTTGGAGTGCATACCTGAACCATTCACGCCATAGAGTGGTTTTGGCATGAAGGTTGCATAGTATCCCATATGATATGCAATGGATTTTACGACATACTTGAATGTCACAATGTTGTCACATGTGTTCAGTACATCACCAAATCTGAAATTGATCTCGTGCTGTGATGGAGCTACCTCGTGGTGAGATGCTTCAATTTTAAAGCCCATGTCCTCAAGAGCGAAATCAATAGCTCTTCTTACATCCTGTGCCTTGTCAAGAGGAGCAAAGTCGAAGTATCCCCCCTTGTCTGTGAGGTTTGTTGTTGGGTGACCTTTCTCATCGAGTTCAAAGAGGAAGAACTCAAGTTCAGGACCGGTGTTCATTGTGAAACCCATTTCCTCTGCTTTTGCAACAGCCTGCTTCAGTACATATCTTGGATCACCCTCGAAAGGCTTTCCGTTTGGTCTGTATACATCGCCAATGATACGGGCAACTGCACCTTCCTTTGGTCTCCATGGGAGCAATCTAAAGGTGGTTGGATCTGGCATAAGGACCATATCGGATTCTTCGATCCTTGTAAATCCTTCTATTGATGAACCATCGAACATTACACCGTTCTCAAATGCACCTTCAAGATCTTCTGCAGGGATTGCCCAGCTTTTGATCATACCGAGGGTATCGGTGAATTGGGTTCTTATAAATTTAACATCGTTCTCGGTTACAGCCTGTAACACGTCTTCCTTCGTTACTGGATTTCCATTTACCATTTTGACTACTCCTCTCTATTCACTAAGGGGTGTAAGTAACCCATTACCTATCCCCACCTATATATATCTTTGCATAATTGGAAGAATAAAACTGACCACTTACTAAATAAAAACAAAACCTTACAATAATTAAAACTTGCCTCTAAAATGATACAAAATAACAAAAAACAGGATTCTGAAAAATAAATCAACATTTTTAGAGATAGTACAAAACCAGTTTCATATCAAAATTCCATTCTCTGCAAAAAGTTAAAACAAAGGAAAAAGGATGTCTATGTCTGAGGTTGCCGCAACCTTACAGGGATACTTACGGAAGGTTTATTATTCTTGCAAAAATATTGATTTTAAGATAAGCGAGATGGGATATGAAAGACATAAAAGAGGTTGAAACTGGAATTTTGGATGAACTGAAAAATACATCCATTGATGCATCCAAATGCATGCAATGTGGAGTCTGCAGTGCCAGCTGCCCCTCTGGAAGACATACAACCCTGAATATAAGGAAACTTGTAAGGATTGCAGGCAAGACGACCGACATTCTCAGCAGTGAAGAACTCTGGATGTGCACCACATGTTACAATTGCCAGGAAAGATGTCCAAGGAATATAAATATTGTAGATATACTACTGGACATCAGGGCTATTTCCGTGCATCAGGGATTCATACATCCCGAACATAGGGCGGTCTGCGAAATGTTGCTCGAATATGGACATGCAGTACCCATTAATGAAAAGAACAGGAAAAAAAGGGTGAATCTCGGACTGGAAGAGCTTCCCGAGACCGTACACAAGTACGTGGACGGGCTTGAAGAAGTGAAGTCACTGCTTGCATCCTGTGGTTTTGGAAAACTCATAGAACATACTGAAAGTGGAGTAACGGAAGATAAAACATGAAAGGACTATCACTCTTTTTAGGATGTCTTGTACCCAACCGCTACCCAGGAATCGAACTGGCAACAAAACTATGTCTTGCAAAGCTTGACATTGACTGTACAGATCTGCCCGGTGCATCCTGCTGTCCGGCTCCCGGGGTGTTCCGATCATTTGACAGAACAACATGGCTGACGCTTGCAAGCCGCAATATAGTACTGTCAGAACAAATGGAAAGAGACATGCTCACCATCTGCAACGGATGCTTCAGTACTCTTGCAGATGCAAACCACAGTATAAAAGAAGATGACTCTGCAAAAGAAAAGGTTAACGAGCATCTGGAAAAAATCGGAAAGGAAGTAAAAGGCAACATTGACGTCCGGCACATTATAGAATTCCTGTATGAAGAATACGGACCTGAAAAGATTGCTTCTTATGTTGAAAGACAACTGGACATCCGGGTCGCAGTACACTATGGATGCCACCTCATCAAACCCACAAAGGACAGAGGACTGGGTAATTTTGAAAGACCAACATTCTTTGACGAGCTGGTCACTGCACTTGGTGCAACAAGTGTCGAATACCCGGATAAGATGGCATGCTGCGGAGCAGGAGGTGGAGTGCGTTCCTCAATGAAAGACAGGTCACTGAAGATGACAGAAGCCAAACTTTCCAGGATAAAAGAAGCAGAAGTTGATTGCATAGTCAACTCGTGTCCGTTCTGCCATATGCAACTTGATGAAGGACAATCTGATATCAAAGAGCAAATGGAAATTGAGTACGAAATCCCTGTGCTGCACTATACGCAACTGCTCGGACTTGCGTTGGGATTCCCTGCGGAAATGCTTGGAATTGATACAGACATCGAGAAGAACAAGAAGTTTATGAATTTACTGGACGCAGGAATGGAATCTTAAAAATACATTCCTCACATGTTGTAGAAATATATAGATCGGAAATGTATTTCACCAATAACTTTAAGATATTGGATGTTATTACGTGAGTAGCACAACATGAGCGTGTGGCCTAGTCAGGATATGGCGGCAGCCTCCTAAGCTGCAAGCCGGGGGTTCAAATCCCTTCACGCTCGTTATTTCTCTTTTTAATAATTACCGGAGATTGACAATTGATAATAAGAAAGGCTACTGTCAATGATATACCTGGCATTAAGAGCATCATAGATATTTATGCAAAACAGGAAATGATGCTTCCCCGTTCATTGAGTGAACTGTATGAATTCACCCGTAGTTTCTGCGTTTGTGAAATAGATAATGAAATAATAGGTTGCTGCGCCCTTCAGGTAAGCTGGGAAGACATGGCGGAAGTAATGTCCTTTGCAGTCAGATCAGAATACAGAGACCAGGGAATTGGTACAAAATTGGTTAGTACCAGCCTTGAAGAAGCGAAAGCACTTGGTATCAACAGTGTATTTACATTGACCTATGCAGTTCCTTTTTTTGAAAAACAGGGATTTAAGACGATAGACAAACAACTGCTCCCACACAAAATATGGAGTGGATGTATAAAATGTCCCAAATTCCCCAATTGTGATGAAGTCGCAATGCTTAAAGATGTCTGAATATCACGGATAATTGCAATCACAGGGACTTTTCAAAATACACAATCCCATTTTCTTCTTTTACTACAATAAAACCGTGCCTTAGATAGATCGATATAGCCCGCTCAAGAGAAGAATCGGTTTTCAATTTTACATAGGAATAATTCCGTTTTGCAAAATCCATTGCAACCATGAATAAATCCAGACCAAGTCCTTTTCCACGACATTCCTTCTTTACATAGAATCTCTTTATTTCACAAGTATCAGAACCCAGGTTCCTGACAGCAGATGTTCCGACCACCTCGCCATTGTGTAAAGATATGAAAAAAGCACCACCTTTGCAGATGTAATTGCCTTCTATATCGTCAAGGTCAATATCTTTTAGTGCATCATATTCAAATCCCTCTTCAGAGAGTACGTCAAGAACAAATGCTTTTGTTTTTGAAGAAAGGTCTGATGAAAATGAGATTATGTTCATTCCAGATATGCTCCGGAATTTTTCAAAAAATCGAGTGCTATTGAAGATAGCAACTCAACTCCAGTGATCAATACATCCTCATCTATATCAAAACTGGCCGAATGATTCCCTTCCACAATTCCTTTTTCCATATTTCTTGTGCCTATTATGGCATACATACCCGGGACTTTCTTCAGGTAATAAGCAAAATCCTCTGCACCAAATATCGCATTTACATGAGTGTTAACAATGGGGAACTTCATTTTTAATAATTTTGAAGCTGCTTCTGTAAAAAGAGGATCATTGAAAAGTACAGGATAACCACGATAAACTTCAAGTTCATAAGAAGGAACTCCATCAAAGTCTTCTCGTGAATAGGAAACCATTAAGGAATCAAGAATATAAGACATCGTTTGTTCTATGACATCAGTATCCCCATCATCGAATGTCCTGAAACTACCTACAAGTTCAAGTTCATCAGGTGACCTGTTGAATTGGTTGCCACTATGGATAGTACCAAACCCAAGTACATAATCCAAAGGAGATAACTTCTGAGATATCGAAGGATTCAGTGAAGATATGAATTCTGAAGCGATCTGTATCGGATCTATGCATAGATCAGGTGTTGAATGGTGCCCACCTTTTCCGAATAGATTCACAGTGAAGCGGTTGGAACTTGCCATGAAAGGACCTGCACGTATGTGAATGTCACCTACATCAACATCTCCAAATATATGAAGACCAATGACCGCATCTACCCCTTCAAGGCCACCTTCTTCTATGACCCTCACTGCACCACCCGGAGGGATTTCCTCAGCAGGCTGGAAGATGAACCTAACAGTTCCGGAAATATTGTCACAGTTCTCTTTAATGAGTCTGGCAACACCCAGGACAATAGCCATATGTCCGTCATGACCACACGCATGCATTACTCCGGGATTCTGCGATATATAGTCTTCATTTAACTTAGTAAGAGACTCATGTGCTGCAAGTGCGTCAATGTCCGAACGGATGACTATACATGGACCAAGACCCTTGCCGCGGACCTCTGCAAGCACACCTGTATCAGCAATCTTTCTGTAATCAATTCCAAGCTCTTCCAGAATTGACATTATCCGGGACTGTGTTTCGTATTCATGAAAACTTAGTTCTGGATTCCTGTGAAACTCACGGCGAGTATGCTGTACCCATTTTTCAAAGGATTGCAAATTATTTCACCTCACACAGACTATTAACATAAATTATACAAAACAAACTATGTAATCAAAAGTATGTATCGTATTTGATACAAGAATTATGTCAGCACTATTTTTATGTTAAGAGGCATTTTACCTGTACAAATAACTGCCGGAAAAACACCGGAAAATTACCAGGAAGGCTAAAGATGATAAAAACAAGACTCAGAGATTTCCTTGTTACAAAAGATAATTGGATCTTTGCAGTTTCCGATTATTTTCACCCGCATGGAGTCAGGTCAACAATGCGATACGTACCTGATGAGAACGGTGAGCGCGAACTCGACGGGAAACGCTACAAAAAATATGATTTTGACGTGGCTTTTGATTTCATGCGTCAGAACCGTCCTGAATGGGTAGAGGATGTTCATGTAGTACCTGAAGACCAGATAAAAAAAGTGCTTCCCCCAAACAGTGTCATTGAAAAACTGTATGATTCTGACAAAAGAGTTGCCGTGGTTGTTGACACCCTTGAAGAAGCAGGCATCAGCAGAGAAATGATGGGCGTTACCGGTTCACTTTTACCGGGGCTTCAGAATGAAGGCTCAGATATAGATTTTGTAGTCTATGGTGCACAGTGGTTCATTGCAAGGGACGCAATAGCAAAAGCAAAGTCAGAAAGCGGGCCTATTGAAGATATTGACGAAACGATGTGGAAGAAAATATACAACAAACGCATCCCTGAGATTTCATTTAAGGAATTCATTGCCCATGAAAAGAGAAAGGGCAACCGTGGAATGGTTGACGGTACATATTTCGACCTTCTTTTTGTTCGTGACTGGGAACAGATTAAAGAGCCGACACTAAGAGGAGAGGATATCGGCACCATTAAAATAGAAGCAAAGGTCACAAATGCAGACCTTGCCTTTGACAGTCCTTCAGTCTACAAAGTGGAACATGATGAGATAGACCATGTGCTTTCATACACGCACACCTATGCAGGACAGGCTCTTGAAGGAGAAATAATTGAAGCACAGGGTGTTGTAGAGCAGGTCGGCAACATTAAAAGACTGGTTGTGGGAACTTCCAGAGAACCAAAAGGTGAATGGATACGCTCACTCACATTACTTAAAAAAGAAGGTCTTATTTAACATATTTAAAAAAAATTCATTTGGCGGATTAACCTCCGCCAGTTACCTGTTCAATGTCAGCGCCAATGTCATCTACACTAGAATAATCGTCTAGATAGGATTCAGCATCTTTAACAGAACTACGTTCTATTTTTTCTTTGATGATCTCGCTTGCATCTGCAAGAACAAGTGTTTCCGGCTTATAGTAAAGACCTGTGGTATCCATCAATACCCAGACACCGTCTTCATCTTCCTTAAGCTCGAGAACCCTGCCTACGGTACCAGTATTTAGGTACCTTACCACAGAGTCAATTACAATTGGATTTCCATCAACGTCCAGAGCTTCGATCATTTCAGAATCTGTCATAGCGCAACTCCTGTAATTCACTTAGTGTACAATGAACATGGGCAGTTTAAAAGTTTAAGCATCCTGAGAGATTTCAAGACGCAGGTCACCAATCTTTGCAACTCTTTCGGCAAAAGCATTGTGTCTGTGTATGCTTTCTTCATTGATCTGCTTGATCGTTACAATTGCCTCATTTGGCAAATGTCCAAAGGCCTTGACAACATTCTTTGCCATAGTCCTTACGCAGTCTTCCACAAATTTAGGATTATTGTGAGCTGTCTGCACAACCATTGCTTCATCAGAGCGCTTCAGAAGTTCGAATACACTGGAACTCATAGAACCTTCGATAATCTCAATGATATGTTCAAGCGACACATAAACATCGCCCTCTACTTCTATGGAGATTATACCACGACCACGCTGGTTGTGAGTAGCCATTGGAACCCTGTGAAGGAATTCTGCAATATGCTGCTCGTCCACACCAATGTTTTCCAGTTCCTTCCTGGCGTTATCTCTCATGATCTCCTGAGCACATGGGCATGCAGTCATTCCAACAACCTCTGCACCAATGAGCTTCTTGACCGCCATCTGAGTGACATCCTCACGCATGGCAATTGCTTCAGCAAATATTTCTACAACTTCCTGGCATTCCATTTTGGTAGCAGGAGACTCTCGCTTAACCACGTACTCACTTTTCAAAATAACTTCAGCACGAGTAGCATATTCATGCCGGGTCAGGAGACTTTGAGCAACATCACTGCACAGCTGTTCAATCTCATAAACAGGCATGTTGACTGCTTTTTGGAGTACTTCGTCAACTGCCTCAAAATTACGAGACAGATTGGCTCCCTTCAAGTGAGAAGGAAGATCTACGAAGATGTCAAAAGTACATATCAGGATAACAGGACGCTTGTCCCTTCTCTTGATCTGAACTAGTTTTTTAACATTAGTAACACCGACACGAGTCAGGTTAATAGGTATCTGCGGCTTGTCAGCCTGTATATCGGGGAGTTTTACAACCGGAATTTCCATTATTATGACCTCTGAAATCAAAAGATGGCAAACCACCTTATAATGATGGATAGAAATTATATCATGCTCAAGGGACTCATTGCATGTAAAGGTTGTGTTAAGAGCCCACGACTAAAAGAAAACAAAATGGATACAGAAGAAGATACAAGATACAAAACAAGTAACTGCGACCTGATACATATGAGATAAATAGCCAATTAATAAATCAAGTATACTTGACATGTTGCGGCATGCCGCTCTCTAATGAACGATAACCCAGCACAAATATTATAAAAATCAGGCCATAGTGACAGGTAATAAATGGTCAAAATTGTGGTAGATGTGTTAAAACAAGAACAAAAGACAACATTAAAAGAAAAATATATATACTGCATATACCAAATACGGTTAGCAGTGGTAATCGCATAATGATTACGAGGTGACATCATGTCTGAAACAAGAAATTTTGTGTTAAGAGACAAGAAAGGAAATGAACATGGGGTATTCACTGGAAAACAGCCAAGACAGGCTGCTTTGAAGGTTGCAAACAGAGGAAAAGGAACTAAAAAGAAGCCAGATGACATCAGGCTTCGTGAGCGCGGAACAAAGAAAGTCCATGTGTTCAAAGGCTGGAAAGAAATGGTCGACGCACCAAAGAACAAGCCAGACTGGATGCCTGACAAGATCAACAAGCCATTTGTTAAGAAAGTCGGTATCGAAAAGCTTGAGAAAGTCTGAATTTCATGAGGGACCCATTTCATGGGTCTTTTTGTTTTAAACATCTTTTTTTACATATCTGCTGCCTGTAGCAGAAATAACTTTTAAATCATTTAACCCTATTAATAGTAAGCTCCGAAGTTATAGCCATGCAGATACCGGGCTTATAATAAATGATAGCAGGTGAAATATCATGACACTTAATCGAGAGAATGTACTGATCGAAGCATTGCCATACATAAGGGACTTCCATGATTCGATAATGGTAATCAAAGTCGGTGGCCATGCAATGGTCAATCCCGAGGTAATGAGTGACATCATACAGGATGTCGTCCTTCTAAGATACGTAGGGATACACCCCATCATAGTCCACGGTGGCGGACCGGAAATCTCTGAAAAGATGAAACGCATGGGCAAAGAATCCCAGTTTGTAGGCGGCCTGCGAGTCACAGACGATGAAACACTTGAGATCGCACGCATGGTCCTTGTGGGCAATATCAACACAGAGATCGTAGCACTCATCGGAAAACACGGTGCCAAGGGAATCGGACTTTCCGGAAAAGATGGGAAGATGATCATAGCAAAGAAAAAACCATTCCAGAAGATCATGATCGAGAACGTTGAACATGAAGTTGACCTCGGGTGGGTAGGAGATACGGAAATAATTAACCCGGAACTGCTTAACATACTTATTCGCGAAGGTTATATACCCGTTATATCGCCGATTGCCATGGATGTCAGCGGCAAAGCACTTAACATAAATGCAGATACCGTTGCCGGTGACATTGCAGCCGCTCTGAAGGCTAAGAAACTCATCCTGATGACCGATGTCCCAGGACTATTGAGAGATATCAATGACAGAAGCTCACGCATATCAAGGGTTGCCATTGATGAAATTGATGACATGGTCGACAGCGGGCTAATCTCAGGTGGGATGATACCTAAGATAAGAAGTGCCGCAGGTTCAGTAACAAGTGGAGTTGAGAAAATCCATATAATAGACGGAAGTATTTCCCACTCAGTACTGCTTGAACTGTTCACAGACACCGGAATAGGTACAATGGTCTACAAAAAAGAAGATGAGTAAGAACTCATCTTAATTCATTTTAATCCGTTATCGGACTGCCAAATGTGTGATCATCGAGTTCTAAGACCTGCTCCCATAGATCTTTGCAATCACAGGAAAGATGCTCAAAGCATGAAAGATCCTGTGTGAGTGAGAACAACCTGATTGCATCTGCAACGGTATGACTGCATTCCCTGCAGTTACGAGGGCCTCTTTTTGAACCTGCACCTACTGGATCGGATGTGATAATCATATCCGGGAACTCTGCCTTTGTCCTTTTCAATATCTCGACAATACTCCATAACCAGGGAGGACGATACTGCTTCCTTTCCCAGAGATACTCCACATATGTGCCACGCTGGACATTGCAGAGATTGATAGAATATGTATCAGAATACTGTGCCGCATCACGTACGGTCTTTACAATATCCTCCAATGCCTCTTTCTCCGACAGGAACAGCGGTTTTAGCATTAGATAGGTTTTTACTGTTGCACCATTTGCTCTTGCCGCAGTGGCGGCATCGGTGAAATTCTTAAAAGTAAAACCTTTGTTGATAGATTGTTTGCGAATGGCATCCGAACTTGTTTCAAGACCCGTTGCAACTTCAAAATCCGTGTTTTTGAGAATGCTTACACAATCTTTTACACTTTCCTCAGTTATAAACTCAGGGCGTGTTTCAGCCAGCACTTTTACGACCCTTTCATCCACATCAAGCTCAGCCAGCATCTTGTGCCGTACCTCAAGAGGTATCTCTTTTGTATCGAGGAAACTGCCTGAAGTGAATATCTTGACCATGAACTTATCAAAATCCGAAGCTTTCCTCATTGCCCGGGAAAGCTGAGCCATCAAGTCATCATCAGAAGGAACGGTCTGCGCACTGTCATAGACATAGCCGCACATGGTGCATCCTCCTGCCTTGCCCCACCAGCACCCTGATGTCTTGAAAATTATAGTGATAGTGTCTATCTGCCCGGTGCCAAGAACATCCTTCCCAGTCCACGCTGCGGCAGGATCACGGGTAGAAGAGGGTTTTATCCTCTGACGGTTACGAATATCAAGAACTGCTTTATTAAGTGACATTTGCCTGAACTCTTCCATAAATCAATTATTCACTCGAACTCTATTGTAGCAGGTGGCTTTGGAGTAATATCATACAGGACCCTGGCAACAGAGGGTATCTGTGCAGTTATCCTTGATTCTATCTTCCTGAGAACATCCCATGGAAGCTCCATTGCTTCTGCGGTCATGCCATCTCTTGAACCTACTGCCCTTACAGCAACGATCCATCCGTGAACTCTCACATCACCCTTGACACCTGTGCCCTTGCCAACAATTGCGGCAAAGGTCTGCCATGGTCGGAACTGCTCTACAAGTTCTTCCTCAACAATTGCGTTGGCTTCTCTTACAGCCTCTACGAGTTCCTCTGTGACCTTGCCCACGATCCTTACTGAAAGACCAGGGCCCGGGAAAGGCATCCTCTCGGATACCTCATCAGGGAGTTCCAGTGCACGGGCAACCTCACGAACCTCATCCTTGTATAGGTCATCTATTGGTTCCACAATTGCCTTAAAATCCATAACTGAAGGAAGACCACCTACGTTATGGTGTGATTTTATGCCACCCTCTGATTCGATCCTGTCAGGATAGATGGTTCCCTGTATAAGATACTCAGCATTCAGTAACTTTGCTTCGTCTTCAAAAACACGTATAAAAGCCTCACCGACTGCCTTGCGCTTATCTTCAGGATCCTCGATACCTGCAAGAGCTGAGAGGAAACGGTCTTTTGCATCCACTACCTGAAGGTTCATGTCAGAGAATATTTCCTTGATCCTCTCAGTTTCACCTTTGCGCATCAGGCCTGTGTCTATGTATATAGGTGTCAGCTTATCGCCAATTGCACGGTGTGCAAGGATAGCACAAACGGAACTGTCCACGCCGCCTGAAAGTGCTATGATGGCAGGGCCATTGATCTGCTGCTGAATCTTTTCTATTGCCTTAGGAATGAATTTGTCTACTTTTACCATGAATGAGAACTCCAAAATGGGATTTACCCTGAAATAGTATTTCGTACATATTAATGCTCTCCCGAACATAAGAGACTTACCAGAGAGAAAAAACAAAAATCCACAGAATACTTTCACCCTGCTTAGCAGACAATTAAATACAGCGGTTACATATATGCAGGAAAACAAGTATGGTCTAAAAATGCATAAGACTCTCCAGAAGTACTTTGGATATTCTGATTTTCGTCCCCTTCAGGAAGACATAATTAACGATGTCCTCGATGACAAGGACACTTTTGTGCTTATGCCAACAGGCGGAGGCAAGTCACTTTGCTACCAGCTTCCGGCTCTGCTCAAAGATGGCATTACAGTAGTTGTTTCACCCCTTATTTCCCTCATGAAGGATCAGGTAGACAGCCTCACGGAAAGCGGAGTCGATGCAGCATACCTAAACAGTACTCTGAAACCTGCAGAATCCAGGAGAATATACGAGGAACTGAAAAGTGGAGAGATAAAGATACTGTATGTGGCACCCGAAAGGCTGACCATGTCCAGTACCATCACGCTTCTAAAGAGCCTGGATGTAAGTCTTTTTGCAATTGATGAAAGTCATTGTATCTCCGAATGGGGACATGATTTCAGGCCGGAATACCGCAAACTCAATTTTCTGAAGAAAAAGTTCCCCGAAGTACCCATCATTGCACTTACCGCAACAGCCACCCCTAAGGTTAGGGAAGATACAATTAATCAACTTGGCATCAGCCACGGCAAAACATACATTGCAAGTTTTGACCGTGCAAACCTTTTCTATCGGGTCAGAGCAAAGAAGGACACTTATGATAATTTACTCAAATACCTGAGAAAGAAGAGAGGAGAAAGCGGTATAATCTACTGCCAGAGCCGAAAGACAGTTGACACCCTTACGAAGAAACTCAGGAAAGACGGTTTCAATGCCCTCTCATACCATGCAGGGCTTAAAGACAGCCAGCGAGAAAAGAATCAAGAGATGTTCATAAAGGACAGGGTCAGTATCATCGTTGCTACCATTGCCTTTGGCATGGGAATCGACAAGCCCAATGTCCGTTTTGTTATTCACTATGACCTTCCAAAGAATCTCGAAAGCTATTACCAGGAAACCGGAAGGGGAGGGAGAGACGGACTTGAATGCGAGTGCGTGCTTTTTTTCAGCAGGGGTGACAGGTTCAAGATCGAATATTTCATCAAACAGAAGGACAAGAAGGAAGAGAGAGACATTGCCCTTAAGCAACTCAACGAAATGGTGGACTACTGTGAAAGCAACATCTGCCGCAGAAAAGTGTTGCTCAGGTATTTCGGGGAAGAGACTGCAGAAGACAATTGTGGGAAATGCGACGTATGCCTGCAACCACGCATAGAGGTTGACGGAACAAATGATGCAAAGCTGCTTATAAATTGTATAAAGGAACTTGACCAGAGATTTGGCATGAACCATGTCATTGATGTGCTTACAGGTAGCAGGGCAAAAAAGATCACAGATAAGAAACACCAGCTTCTCAAGAATTTTGGTCAGGGCGATATGTATCCTAAAGCTGACTGGATGGACATGGCCCGGGATATGGTACGTCAGGATGTCATCAAAGTGGAAGGCGCACGTTACCCACTCCTCAAACTCAACAGGAAGAGTGAGGAAGTCCTGTCCGGCAAAAGAATGGTGACCTTTACGCGAAAAGTAGACGAAGAGAATCAGGCCGATTATGAACCAGTGACACAATCTCCTGAAAGAGATGAAATATCTGAACAGTCACCTTCTGTGATACACAGGAAGGTAAGTAATGATCCCGACAAAGACCTTTTTGAGAAACTCAAAGAATTGCGTATATCCATGGCCCAGATGCAGGATGTGCCACCATATATCATATTTGCTGATACAAGTCTTCGCCAAATGGCCACTAAAAAACCTGAAAATAATGAAGAGCTGTTGAAGATCACAGGTGTCGGCGAGTACAAACTCAAGAAATACGGCAAATTCTTCCTGAAAGAGATTGCAAAACATCGTGATGAACTGGAAGGAAATAAGCAGGCAGAACATGAACTGAAAATTTCGGATAATGAAGTGCAAAAGAAAACTGTAAAACCTGTTGCATCTGCGCCTCTGGCAAGTTCAAAACCGAAGCTTGAAAAGGAACTACTGGTAAGGACAATGGATGCCCTGGAAGAAGATGTTGTCAAAATGATAAAAGACAAACTAGGCGGCGTTTTTTCTGATGATGAAATAAAAAACGTGTATCAATCCCTTATAATGGGAAAATGATACAAACCAATGCTCACGTCCAATTATTCGCAGGTATCCAACAAATGTCTTTTTGGGCGAACCCTGGAATCGCCAGGATGAATTGGACTGATTTTTGCCTCTTTTACATCTTCCTTTTTCTGCTTTTTATCTTCAGGGGTTTTTTCTTCTATATAACCCACCTCCAATTATAGATTAGAGTTTGGAATATTAAAAGTTAATGAAAAAGAAAAAAACAGTTCACATCATCATGAACTGCATTGTAAGATAAAATATAAGATCTCCAAAAACCACTGCAGTGATAAAACCTGCAGTTATCGGAATCATGAATGGGAGCCCAGGGGTTATCCACACACCCTCCTTTACTTTGCCTTCCTTGCGGTAACCTTTCAGTTCGGATATAACATCAGAACTAAGTTCAGTACCTGATCTGGAGAATTTGAATTCAATTCCTTCCTTTGTCTTGCCATATGACTCGATCATACGGAAGTGTCCTTTTTCCAGCTTTGATATCGGCATGATGTAACCAATGAACATGTAGAAGGGACGCCTTAGAGATTCCGATGGACTTTTTATCAGATTGTACAGGAACAGCCCAATTGGAACTATTATTGTAAGTATTATAGAGTTGCCAAATACACTAAAGGCAAACAAATTGATAAGCGGAATTCCATCAAGCGGAAGTGAAGTCGAACCTATCGTAATTACCGGGAACGTGGGGATTATCAGCGAAATTACCATCAACACCTTTGCATCCGCTCCCCCAAAAGCACCAAACTGGAAAAGCATGTATACGAAGGCAAAGATGAATATGAAAGAAAGGATGTTGCGTATGAGATATGGAAAACCATATGTCATAAGATCATACATTATGAAGATGAATCCAACACCGAACATCATGACCCATACTTCATTGGCTACACGACGAGTTTTTATATCAGCGTAACAGGCATACAGCAAAAAAGGCATGCATGCAAGAACTTTAAGTATTTCGATCATTTCAGTGTTTCTCCCATTTCTTAAGTTTCATGACCTCTGACAGAGTTGAACCCCTGCGAATCTCCTCAGAAAGACGCTGTTCAGTCTTCTCGACTTCTTTGGCACGTCTGGCAATCTCATAAGCACGTTCCTTTGGAATTACCACTACCCCATTATCGTCTCCGATGATATAATCACCAGGGCTTACGGACTGGTTTCCACAGACTATCTCAGAATTGATCTCACCAAATCCTTTCGGCTCACCTGCATTGGGAACATTGCTGGTTGCAAAGACAGGCAGCCCTATTTTGCGAATCTCATCTATATCCCTGACCGCTCCATCAACGACAACACCTGCTATGCTCTTATTAAGACAACTCAGGGTTGCAAGGCCGCCCCAGGGCGCAACATTCCTGCTACCATTGTAAATGACAATTACATCCCCCTCCTTTGCCTCATCTATGGCCTCCACTGCCTTGGCCCAGTCACCTTTGAAAGTCTGTACTGTTACCGCAGTACCGATCATTTTTTTTCCGGGCAACATAGAAAAGATATCCTGCATAGCACCTTTACGGTGCATGGCATCGGAAATATTAGGAGTGGAAACACCTTCCAGTATCTTTCGAATCTCTTCGTCGGGAGAGCTTTTCAATATAGGTGCTGCGCAAGGAGAGTCAACACTTTGCCGAATAGCCTTTGATGATTCAGTTACATTGGATGAGCGAACAATATTCCCGCCAACTATTACAATGTTCGCACCAGCAAAAACGGCTTCAGAGCACGATGCCGCATCAAGTCCACCTGCTATTGCAACGGGGATACTTACCTGCGCCACAACTTCTTTCATTATGGCAAGTGAATCCTGACCTTTCATCTGCTGGTCTATGCCGGCATGCACATTAATGTAATCGACACCCAGCTTTTCCATTTCGATGCTGCGGGAAACAGGGTCATTGGCAGATATCAGATCTGCCATTATCCTCACACCATATTTCTTTGCGGCACGTATCGCTTCCTGAATGGTGGAATCGTCAGAACTGGCAAGTACAACTATAATATCCGCACCGGCTTTAGCACCCATTTCAACTTCTATTGAACCGGTGTCTGCTATTTTCATATCTGCGATGATTGTCCTGTCGGGAAAGTTTTTCCTGATTTCCCTTATGGCATCCATTCCCTCGCTTTTTATGAGGGGCGTTCCGACTTCTATCCAGTCAGCACCTCCCTCAAGGGATTCTTTTGCTATCTGTATTGCTCTGTCCGTTTCTAAAAGGTCAAGAGCTACCTGAATGATTGGTTTGATATGATCACCTTTGGAAATACTTACACTACCAAAATACTTGAAAACCTATAAATTTAATCACGCAAAAATGGTATATTATGAAATAATTGGGGGAAAAATGACTGAAAGCGAAGAATTATCTGATAAGGAACGACAAAAATTGCTTAACAGACTTCATAAATGTCTTTTCTGGGTAGGAGAACAGATACCAAATAAAGTATGTATCGAAGGAAAAAATGTAAATCTTCATGAAGTTGTCTGGGAAATCGTCAATAAAGCCAAACTTGAAGAGGCTGACCTGGGAAACATAGAGCGCTTTCTGGAACTTTTAAGTGACAAAGAAAAAGAATATGAGGAATGTCTTGAACATGAGCATCTGAGCCGCGAGGAGGCAAAAGAAACCTTTGATAGGGCTGCAGGTGTTATGCGGGCTGTCATGGACCTCAAGGAACTGACAATATCCTCTAAGAGAAAAGTCATTTTCAAAAACAGGCATATATGCAACGATGTGAATACAGATGATTGGAATTCATTGACAGAAGATATAATAGAAAAATGAAAGCTGGATATCAGGCAACTATTATATCCCATGTAATGCCTTTAGTAGTAAATGAAATTCAAGGACCAACATATCATTTCCATGAGGGAATTCTCAAGAGAAATGATCGATCATATCCTCAATGCTGCTGAAAAAATGGAGCCCATTGCACATGGGAAACATAAATCAGATCTTCTTGCCGGAAAAGTTCTTGCAGTCCTCTTTTTTGAACCAAGTACAAGGACCAGGATGTCCTTTGAAACTGCAATGATAAGACTGGGAGGAGACGTACTGAATTTGGGTTCCGTGGATGCAAGTTCCATAGCCAAAGGAGAAACACTAGCAGATACCGTGAGAGTTGTTGATGGGTACGTCGATGCTATTGTGTTGCGTCACCCAAAAGAAGGGGCAGCACAACTTGCATCTGAGTTTTCAAGAGTGCCTATTCTTAATGCAGGAGACGGTGCAGGCCATCATCCAACACAAACATTGCTTGACCTTTATACCATAAAACGTGAAAGCCACCTTGAAGGAATTAAAATTGCACTGGCCGGGGATTTGAAATATGGAAGGACAGTTCACTCCCTCTGCTATGCATTATCCCATTACGGTGCCCATATAACACTGATATCACCAAAAGAACTGAGCATGCCAGAAGAAATAATCAGTGACATCGTAGCGCGAGGTGCAAAAATCGTTGAAACGGATTCTATTGAGGATGCCATCAATGATGTTGATGTGCTTTACATGACACGCATACAGAAGGAAAGGTTCCCGGACCCGGCTGAATACCAAAAGGTTGCCAACAGACTGAAGGTCACAATGGAAACATTGAAAGGGGTGAAACCGGAATTGAAGATCATGCACCCCCTTCCAAGAGTTAATGAGATAGATACCAGAATTGACGATACACCCCACGCTTGTTACTTCAAGCAGGCATTCTACGGAGTGCCTGTGAGGATGGCGCTTTTAGGGCTGGTTCTGGGGGCAATAGAATGACTGAAATTGAAACAGAACTGAGAGTGCGCAGAATAGAGAATGGGACTGTGATCGACCACATAACTTCAGGTAAAGCGTTAATTGTGCTGAAAATACTCGGACTGCCGGATTCATCCCATGGAGTTGTAAGTGTCCTGATAAATTCCCATGGAATATATGGGAAAAAAGATGTTGTCAAAATCGAGAACCGTGAACTTAAGGCTGAAGAGGTCGACAGGATAGCACTTATTGCACCCAATGCAACGATCAACATCATACGTAACTTCAATGTAACACGCAAGAACAAAGTACATATCCCATCTTTTGTAGAAGGTGTTGTAGGGTGCATAAACCCCAATTGTATTTCCAACAGCAACGAACCAATCACTTCAAAATTCAAAGTAACTACTGAAGACACAGGCCTGAAACTCAGATGCTTTTATTGTGCCAGGGTTATATCAGAAAATATTGCAGAGAATCTACTCTAGGGCAAGTTAAAAAAATAAAAAAGAAGAAACGTTTGGAGGTAGTAACCATGGCATTAAAATACGCATGTTACACCTTCAATTATATATTAGCACATATATAATATGATTGGCCATTGTTCATGATTTATTGTTATGTTTTGTGCCCACAGAGAAAGAGAAATGTGCCACACATGAACAAGCCAAAAAAAAGGTTTTGCCATTAAAGGCCAAGAATATCCCGCATAGTATAAAGCCCAGGTTCAGCATTGCCAATCCATGCAGCTGCTTTTACTGCACCGCCTGCAAATGATTGCCTTGAGTGGGCTTGGTGTTTTATCTCAATTCTTTCACCGTCACCGGCAAAGAGAACTGTGTGGTCACCTGCAATATCCCCACCTCGAACAGCATGTATACCTATTTCTTTTCCACGGGGAGCAAGACCTTCACGACCATAGACATAGTCCTTACCACCCAGTGCTTCACTGATAACTTCAGCAGCACCTTTTGCAGTACCACTTGGAGCATCTTTCTTCTGGTTATGGTGGGCTTCTATTATCTCAATGTCTGTATCAGGAAGATATTTTGCAGCTTCATGGAGAATCCTGAAGAACACATTTACACCAACTGAGTAATTAGGTGAGATTATTCCTGCAACGTTATTATCTACAATTGAGTCCTCAATTGTTTTTTTCTGTTCAGGAGTAAAACCGGTCGTACCTATGACAAGGTTCACACCGGCTGCTGCCGCCCTTGGGGCATTGACAACTGTAGCATTTGCAATTGTAAAATCAATAAGTACCTTTGTGCCGGTTTCCTTTAGAACGGATTCCATGTCACTTACATCAGATATCGGCACACTCAAAGTTCCGATCTGGGCCACCTCACCAACGTCCTTACCAATGTTCATAAGATCAAATGCGGCCGTTAAGCAGACATCTTCAGACCTGAGTATATTGTCAATGATGAGCCTACCCATCCGTCCTGAAGCACCTGTGACTCCAACATTTATCATGCAATACACCCCATGCTGCGGAGAACATTTTCAAGTTCAACACTGTTCTCTTCACTAAGAGGTGCAAGAGGAAGTCTCATTGTCCCGCTTGACAGACCGAGAAGTTCTACGGCACGCTTCACAGGAATAGGATTGGTCTCTGTGAATAATTCACGGATCAAGGGTGCCATTTCAAAGTGAAGCTTTCTTGCTGTTTCAAGGTCACCGGCGTTTACGGCATCGTAAAGCTTGACCATCAGTTCAGGAACGATGTTGGCAACAACAGATATTACACCTGCTCCGCCCATGGCAAGTATTGGAAATGTAAGTCCGTCCTCTCCAGAAAGAACGGCAAAATCTTCATCCACGGTCTGTTCAAGTATCTCAGATACTTTTACAAGGTTGCCACTTGCCTCTTTTACAGCGACAATGTTCTCTACTTTTGAAAGCTCAACAATGACTTCCAAAGGTATGTCCTGTCCTGTTCTAGAAGGTACGTTATATAATACAATAGGGAGATCAGCAGATTCCGCTATTTTCTTAAAATGAGCGATAAGCCCGGCATTATTAGGCTTAACGTAATATGGGGATATGATAAGAGCGCCATCTGCTCCTGCATCTGCCGCGTGTTTAGTAAGTTCGACTGCTTCAAGGGTGTTGTTAGAACCGGTACCGGCCACCACAGGAACCTTTGAACAATCAACACAAAGGTTGATCAGTTCTTTATGCTCCCCGGTTGACAGGGTAGCAGATTCACCAGTCGTGCCGCTGACAACAACTCCGGAAACGCCGCCTTCTTCAACATGATTGACAATATTTCTGAAGCTTTCAGCATCAATATTATTGTCACTTGTGAATGGCGTTACAAGAGCAGGCAAAACTCCTTCGAACATGGGAATATCCCTTCACCAGAAACGTTACTGTAATGGCTTGTATGTCATCTTTCTTGTTACATATCCAGCTACACGGTTTCTGATAACCTTGCTCTCAATAGTTGTGTACTTTGTAACAAGGAGCTTGTTTTGATCGAAGTCAGTTGTAAATACATCGTTGTGGTTTGTAGCTAAACGAATTGCAATTCTCTTAATGTTAGTCTGTCTAATATTTCCCATGATAATTCTCCATTATTAATATGAAATCCTATTTAAGATGAAACTCTATAATAGTAACGTGTATCGGGTTATAATAAATACCCTTACATTTATACCTTTTGGAATACTGGAACTGCACCAGAGAACTTTATTATATATCTGTCTTTCCCAGAAGGCGGTCAATTGCTTTTGCATTTTTAAAAACAGGTTCTCTTGTGCCTTTTTGATTGAAAAAAAGAGCAACGAGTACCACCAAAAGCCCGAGATTAGGATTAGAGAAAGAGAACAGTACACCGAGCATAACGAGAGCTGATGCAAATATACCTTTCATAGCACCCTTACGATAAGAGTCTAGTCGGGTTCTTTTATATATGCGAACATCCCGCAAAGTAAGGAAGAGAACCACAACATAAGCCAGAATTGCTATATATGTATACATGTTTGCACCTGTTATCTGTTCAAGGTCTGTGATATTATATCAGGATTCCGTCAGCAATGAATCTTGCAGGAAGAAAATAGATGCATAATTTAATTAAATCCCTGAATATAATAGGTGTTGAATGGAAAACTCATCCAGAGAACGAATAACACTGCATCTGGACATGGACAGTTTCTTCTCATCCGTGGAAGTCAGAGAAAGACCCGAGCTTAGAGGGTTGCCGGTAGTTGTGGGTTCAGACCCAAAAGGCGGCAGTGGAAGAGGAGTTGTAAGCACATGCTCCTACGAGGCAAGGGAATTTGGGATACATTCGGGAATGCCCATATCAAAAGCATACAGGCTGTGCTCTGATGCTACTTACCTCAAGGTGAATATGAAGCTTTACAAGGATGCTTCGGAAAACATCATGGACACCATACGCATTTTCGCAGACAGGTTCCAGCAGGTAAGTGTGGATGAGGCTTACATAGATATCGGAGATTCAATAAGTGATTACGAGTCTGCAATACTGCTTGCAGAAAAGATAAAAAGTGAAGTCAAGCGCTTGCAGAGACTCACATGTTCCATCGGAGTTGCACCTAACAAGGTCATTGCAAAAATAGCATCTGATTTCAATAAACCCGATAGACTTACAGTTGTGAGACCTGAAGATGTGCAGAATTTCCTCTTTCCACTGCACGTATCGAAGATACCGGGCATTGGAAAAAAGACACAGCCCATACTTCAGGAAATGGGAATCGAAAAAGTGGGACAGCTTGCATCATGCGACGTACAGCTTTTGATTGCACGGTTTGGAAAGTTTGGGTTGGTTATGCACCAGCTTGCAAACGGTATAGACACGCGCGAAGTGAAGGAACGCGATGTAGTCAAATCAATAAGTACCGAGGATACTTTTGACGAAGACATATATGACCCTCTGGAAATTGAGAGATCCTTTAGCGAGCTTTCAGAGAAGGTGCATGTATCACTTATCAAAAAGCATTTCAGATTCAGAACAGTAACCATCAAAGTACGGTTTGAAGATTTCAGGACATATACAAGGGCAAAGACATTGAATGCGGCTACTACTGATAAAGATGCTATCAGAAAGACAGCCATTAGCCTCATGGAAGAGTTTCTTGGAAAAGGAAGATTCAGATTACTTGGCGTGGGAGTCACAAAACTTGAGAAACTTGATGAAAGACAGACATTTCTGAGTGATTTTTTGTAATATCTTTTTTGACAAGTCTCGGCAGATATAAGTAATCAGGCCGCTCATGAATAAATGGGAGTAGGTTCAGACGTTTGAATAGTAAATATTCGAAGAACCAATCAATCCACAGTTAGAGAAATGGTAAACAGGGAGTGAAAGAGTGTTTTCAAAAGTACCCATAGATATTACGAAGATGAGCAAGGAAGACATAAATAAAGAAATGCTCAGGGCTGCACTTATCGCAGAATTGGATGCAATCAATCTTTACGAGCAGATGGCAGATATGACCGAGAACGATGAAGTAAGAAGAGTTCTGCTTGATGTTGCAAAAGAAGAAAAGACCCACATCGGAGAGTTCCAGACACTCCTGTTAAGAATGGACGAGGAGCAGGTAGAAGAACTTGAAGCCGGCAGAGAAGAAGTAGATGAAGAATTGGAAAAATAACTCCGGGAGATGATAGTTTGTTCTCAGAAGTTCCAATCGATATTGAAAAAGTAAGTAAAGAAGACCTTGACAAGGAGATCATGAGAGTTGCCATCATGGCAGAGTTCGATGCAATAAACATGTATGAACAGATGGCAAACCTTACCGACGACGAGGACCTCAAGATCATCCTGCTTGACATAGCCAGAGAAGAAAAAGTACATGCCGCCATGTTCCAGACAGTCCTCATGGAAGTGGACAGTGAATTCCTGCAGGTCATGGTAGACTATTCACTGACAAAAAAATAACATAGTGATGTTTGTCGGGATAAACGGCATCACATTCTTTTTTTATTGATATGCCGGAAAGAGTGGCGTACGTGTCCTGTTGATGAACAGCAAGCCCATCGGGGAGACTGTCACCACAGGGGACAAATTGCAGCAGGCGTTTGAGGATTACAGAAACGGGACTTTTGTGAAGTGAAAAATTACATATTTTCATAAATTGTCAGTATCATTTTTTTTCTCTCATCCATTGGAAGGGTGCACTTTGATAAAAATGACTTGAACATTGGCACATCAATCAAACCTTTTATGGGACAAATTTGACATGATAAGACGCATTTTGGACCATCAACATCATTGGTACTTTTTGGACAAATTATTACTTCTGTTTTTGAATTATATTCAACATAGCGTTCATCTATAACCACACCGGGATTATTGTCATCTCCAAATGGGATTCTCCTTACAACACCCGCATTTTCTCCTAAATCTATAGCTAGGAATTCAGAATCTATATCCGTTTTTTTCCAGATATCTATAAGATGCATTGTGTCTGGAATTTTTTCCAAACCATTGTAACCGAAATCTCCATTCGGCAATACAACAACTATTGGATAGATAAATGAAGGCTTCTTAATATCAGATTTAATAATTTTTGGTAACTATTCAGCCTGATAAAAACACTATCAATAGCAATCTTGACAAAAAGTTGAGACCTACATTTTATTAGGATCATTAATTTTGATTGTTGCCATTGATTGCTTTTTTGATTCTTAGGTTGTTAGTGAGCAAACATCTCCGTTTTGATTAAATCAGTATCAATAGGCTAATTGTGGTAGGCTGAATAGTTACTAATTTTTTTAAAATCAGAAGTCCATACCGTTGGGCCTGCGAGATATTGCCAACCAATAGAATCAATGCTATTGTCATTTATTAAAAATGTCTCAAATGTAGCAATACTGTTCTTTACGTCATCTGATAATCCTATACAATAGTTACTAAAATCAATATGTTTTATCAAATTAGATAGTTCATTGGAAAAATCATCGTAGCCAGATTCTTCCACTAATCTTATTAAATTAGTAATGCGCTCTTCTAAATTAGTAAGCACAAACGTATTTATACTCAAAGATTCGGGAATATAAAGCTTGGATTCCAAAAGATAACCTATCAATAAAAGATAGCCATAAACAGGATTTCCTCTATCAGATAACAATTCACACATACTTTCAACAAATTTCTCACCATTTTCTGCAATACCTTTTTTCCCCATAGTAATAGGTATCTTAAAAGGAGACCTAGCAAAACCTATAAAGAAAAAAGGGAATTCCGAATCATATTCCTCACTACTACCCATTAGTGCAATATTTGTAATTCTACCCCATTTTCTTCCATGCAGAAAAACATCATGTGCAGTTATGATTTCCCTTCTGAACTCCGATATCTGAAATAATTCAGATATAGCAAATAATTTCGTTAAAGGATTTCTTTGGATTTGTTCATAATACGCCCATCCTTCTAAATTCGAACAGAATTTCTGTATCAAAGTTCTGTTTTTTTCATTTTTGAACCAAAGAACAAAATAATCAGTCATAAAACCAATAAAATCAATGTGGAAAATCAGTTCTTCATTGTGCCCATAACTAACAAAATAACCCAAATTTGATTTTTTGAACGAGGGGGTTATTTCTATACCGAATAATTTTAATAAACTAAAGCTCTCTAAAAGAGTTGATTCAATTCCTGAATTCCATTCTCTTGCAATATTATTCAATTCCAGTTTTACATCGTCTATACTACACTCAAATGGTAATCCCAAACTCTGCTTGACTAACGAAATAGCACTTTCATCAAGCGTGCTATGTAATAGTAAATATGGGTTGATAATGCAAAAGGACAAAATAAAGTTATCTACATTTGACTTTTTTAAAGGTTGAGATAAAATTAAAAATCCATTTAAATCAGAACCTTGTAGCTGCTGCTTAATCATATCTAGTAAAAGTTGAAGCTTAATATTTTCATCAGAAAATTCAAAGCTAAAACACTCGACTATGTCGGCGCTGATTCCCCCTTTTTTGGACAAATACAAATCAGTAGGATTTCTTATAGTCAGCCTAATTTCATCTGGACTCTTGTATTCTGCATTGACTTCAATTATAGAAAATCCATGGAATGAAGATAGCAAAGAAATAGCATTTGAAATAATTTGTGGCCATTCCGAAGATACGATTATAAGCAAGTGACTTTTACTAGGCAACCCAGGAAATACAGTGGATAATCCATTTGCATACCCTAATATTTCGGAAACTGCTTCCCTTATTGTTGATTTATTCTTACTCTTTTGAGATAACGGCCTTTTCAATTCTACAATCGAAAAAAGACCTTTTTCTTCGATTCGAAATAGTATGTCTATTTGACTTGGCTTTCCTTTTCCTTTAATAATATCGATTTGATTATCTACCAATTTCAATTGTTCCATCAATAGAATTCCTTGGGACCAATTTTGAACTAGTAGTTGATTGAAAGAACCATGCAAATTGGATATGAATGAATCTTTTTCATAGGCTTTTGCTAAATTCTTGATTTCATCGAAGTTATCAATTAATTCATGAAATCTTCTCTCTTTCAATTCATTAAGCAACCAGGTTTCAAATTCTAGTTCTTTCATCGACATATTAATTCAAGAGATGAATACACATACATCCATTATAAATATGCTTAAAAATATTACATATGTATTAGAAACAATAACAAAATCCCAACAATCACCGGCTGATGCACCAAATATATCAGCAGCGACTTTTTCCCCAAATATCCCAGCAATCTCACAACAGAATTGTTCTCGCACTCACACATCCTGAAACTCCGCTGATAATCAGGATACAGGCGGTTCCCTGCAAAAACTCCCAACAACACAACACCAAACCATGGAATCAGTGGGAAGTAGTCAAGAGTATAGAAACCGTAGGGTTTTATTCCAAGCCAGAGCAGCCAGGAGAAATCTGCATAGGCAGTTTCCATGAAAATACCTGCAAACAGGATTAGAATACCTGCAATCAGACTGAAGTTCCTGTATTTTAGAAATGGATATGAAAGGATAATAGAAACACCTATTAGGTGCAGTATTCCAAAATAGATTGTTCCTCGTGCAAGAAAAACAGCTGTGAAAACTGTGATTACAAGACCCCATGAAAAGACACCTGCACCTCTTTTGAGAAAATGAGAGAACTGGTTCTGTGTGCCGTGTAAGGATAACGCACGGGAATAACTTAGTGTTAGGGAAACGCCCACAAGGAAAATGAATAGAATTGCGGCACTGCGTCCGATAACAAGTAGAATGCCGGAATGTGTGTTAAATTCATAGATTCCGAGAAAATCCAGGTCAAAAAAGAAATGATAGATAACCATCAGAAAGATGGCCATTCCGCGGAAAGCGTCAACTTCAAAGAATCGTTTTTTCTGGATCTTATCCATTGTCTGGCCCTGAAAGAAAAATATCACTTTCTCTTCTTTTTCTTATCCCGATTCTTATCTTTATTATCCTTGAAAACAGAGCCAAGGTGCAGTGCATAAGCGCCATCCTCTTTAATAGCCATGACAATTTCCTTGCGGTCAAGCAGGGAATTGAGGTTCAGCTCATACGAACCCGGACCAAGGATACGCACAGATTCGACACGCTCGCCTTCCTCTTCAGCAACACTGGGTTCCTTCTTTTCAATACCCAGGATATCATCGATCTCACGGACGATAGGCTCAGATGGTTTATCATCTGTTTTTGCAGAGGAGGTTTCGTCAATAACATTGTGCACTTCCTCGTGTTCAGATTCTTCAGTACTTTTGGTAACTGACTTCTCAAGCTCATCCTCACTTACGTAAAGGAACTTGTTCCAGCCACAATTGGGGCATCCGCTCAATATTACTGAAGCACCGTCGATAAAGATAGATTCGCATCTTGTGCACTTATGAGGCATTGGTCCACCGACTTAAATAAGTATCATGATATATTAAAACACTTACGACAAGCATGTAATAGACAGCAGGCTCATCACTCTTTAAGGTATTTGCCGATCAGAGGATCGAGTCGTCTTTTGGTGTCATGAGGGATCATGGAAGGAACAGTAGTAATGGCACCTGCCAGTGCATCCTTACACATACAATGTTGCTCAAGACTTAGTTTATCCAGAGATTCAACGATTATATCCTTTACGGCAGCCTCGTTCTTCATGGCATTCTCAATGATAGCTTCGATGGTCACATCTTCCTCATGCCAGACATCATAATCTGTTACTGTGGCTATCATAGAATAGCAGATCTCAGCCTCACGGGCAAGTTTTGCTTCAGGAATAGCTGTCATACCGATTATATCAAAACCAAGTGATTGATACACACGGGACTCCGCACGGGTTGAGAACTGTGGACCTTCCATACAAACGTATGTGCCGCCTTCCTTAACAGCATAGCCTTTTGACGTGGCAACATCTACTATGGCCTTTGAAGCTTCAGGACAGAACGGATCAGCAAAGCCCATGTGTACAACAATACCATCCTCAAAAAAAGTGGATGGTCTGGATTTAGTACGGTCGTATATCTGATTTGGGATCACTATATCCAGAGGCTTGAACTCTTCTCTCAAACTCCCAACTGCCGATGCCGCGATTATGCGTTTCACACCGAGTTTTTTAAGTGCGAAGATGTTAGCCCGGGAATTCAGTTCGGAAGGAGATACCCTGTGGCCCACACCATGTCTTGGGAGGAAACAAACTGCTTTGTCACCATGTTCACCGATGGTGATTGAATCAGAAGGTTTCCCAAAAGGAGTATCAATGTCTACTTCACGCACGTTGTCCAGCAGATTTGCGTCATATATTCCGCTTCCGCCTATTATTGCAATATCAGCTTTTTCTTGCATTTTATCCCTCATTTTATTAGACAAGTTTCCAGTATTGTTTTCCATCTTCGTTCACAGAACTTGCAATTCCCCTGCGGTGCATCTCTTCCATTATCTCAGGAAGCCTGCCAGGCTGAGCTATCTCGAATGCGAATGAATCCAGTGAATGATACATATACAGACCGTGCCTGATAGCAGAAACATCCCACATACCCCGATCTTCTTTTTTCATGAGCGTCGTAATCAGGTCAATCATGTCTTCAATGAAATTCCACGGGAAAACAACCCATGCCCATTCCTCGAGACGCTCACCACAATAATCCGGGTCATGCGCAGAAGAATCAAGGTATTGAAGAGTTGCGGTTCTCACTTCTTTAGGATTCTGCTGCATAACATATTCGACCGAACTTATCATGCTTTTACCCGTATCGGCAATATCGTCAACAATGAGTATGTTCTTTCCTGCAACAGCATTGTCAGCAAGCGGGTATTTGATTATTGGCTCGTCACCTGCAAGAGCAGTACCGAGATAGTGCTCCATCTTAAGGCTTGTAAGGTCATCAAGGCCCAGGAAATCACATAAGACACGACCTGCGAACCATCCACCCCTTGCAAGGGCAATTATCATATCAGGTTCATAACCAGATGTTTTCACATCATTTGCAACTTCCCTGCAAAGGTCGTAAATGTAATCCCAGTTTGTAACAACACATTTGAATTTATCAGGTAACGCCATTTGTATTCTCTCCGAGACACTATATTTAAAAAGATAAGATATATATTTTTTCAATATTGAAAATACTGCCATACGAAACATGTATATACGATGTAGATGTTGAAAGAGGAGTACCCTTCCAAAATAAACATCAATCAACGAAGCGGGGTGGGGTAGCCAGGAGATCCCGACGGGCTCATAACCCGTAGACCGATAGTTCGAATCTATCCCCCGCTACTTTACTAATATTACAATTTTGATTTAATTATCAATTAGTGTGTTAGAGACGTATTTTGGAAATATACATATATAGCATGCAGACATAGGAAGATTATCCTTCCAAATTAAACATCAACCCTCGAAGCGGGGTGGGGTAGCCAGGAGATCCCGACGGGCTCATAACCCGTAGACCGATAGTTCGAATCTATCCCCCGCTACTTTTCTAAATTATTATTGTGCTCTTGAGTTCAAAATGTCTAACTTTTTGATGCTACTCAAATAGCAACCTTATTAATGATTCATGAACTACTTTTTTCAATAAACTGAAGAGGACATAGATGGAACTGTTTGTTATTATATTCGGGCTTACTGCAGCACTTTGCTGGGGAACCGCAGATTTTAGTGGAGGTTTTGCCACAAAACGTAGTGGTGTGCTGACAGTTGCCATCATTTCACAGGCAACTGGAATAATCCTCCTCATTGCAGCAGCACTTGCTTTTTCTGAAAGCGTACCATCCACGACAGACATGCTATGGGGTGCATCTGCGGGACTTGCCGGAGGAATGGGAGTTCTTGCACTGTACCATGCATTATCCGTTGAGAAAATGGGAATTGTAGCACCGGTCACAGCTGTTATGAGTGCCCTCATTCCCGTGGTTTTTGGAATGATAACAGAGGGACTGCCTGACACAAGCCAGCTTATAGGTTTTCTTTTTGCACTCATCGGCGTATGGCTTATATCCAGAGATCATGAGAGTTCGAAAATAGAACTGCAGAAACTCAAACTGCCCTGCCTTGCAGGTACTGGATTCGGGATGTTTATGATACTTATTGATCAGGTACAGGCCGAAGGAATATTCTGGCCTCTTGTGGGAGCCAGGATGGCAACTATTCCAACATTCATAATTGTTGCTTATTTCATGAAGCAGACAAAAGTACCCGACATCAGGTACCTTCCAATTATTCTGCTTGCAGGCATCCTTGATACAGGAGGAAATGTGTTCTACGTACTTGCAGCAAAGACAGGAAGACTCGATATATCAGCAATCCTTACTTCAATGTACCCTGCAATAACTGTGCTTCTTGCATGGATACTTCTGAAAGAGAAGCTTGTATACAGACAATGGGCAGGGATTATCTTTACAATGGCAGCTGTTGTGCTGATAGCATAAATGGAAAGAGGAGTGCTTTATTTACCCACATTCAAAGTTGTCCAGAATATGCGACATTCAATACCACCCTTACAGTAGTATTACCATATAGATTACAAAAGGTCAGAAAAATGTATGCAAAAAATCATATTCCCACTAGGATTAAATATGAACTGCCCGTTTAATAGAAGAAAAGAGAGAACTAAAAAGGAAGATCCTTAAATGGTAATGGATAAACTCGGGAATTCCCTGCAGGATGCCCTTAAAAAACTTGTAAAATCAGGACGTATCGACGAACGGACCGTAAATGAGGTCGTTAAGGATATCCAGAGAGCTTTGCTCCAGTCTGATGTTAATGTCAAGCTGGTCATGCAAATGTCAAAGCATATCAAAGAGCGTGCCCTGAAAGAAGAAGTTCCTTCAGGAATGAGTCCCAGGGAACATGTAATAAGGATAGTTTACCAGGAACTTATCAATATAATAGGGAAGAGCACTGACATTCCCCTCAAACCCCAGACCATCATGATGATAGGTTTGCAAGGTAGCGGAAAAACCACAACAACTTCAAAACTCGCACGCTATTTCCAGAGGAAAGGACTAAAACCGGCAGTTGTTTGTGCCGATACATTCAGACCAGGCGCATACCAGCAACTTGAGACACTCTGTACTAAGCTCAACGTTCCATTCTATGGTGAAGAAGGCAACCCGGATGCAGTTGGTATTGTAGAGAGAGGGCTTGAAGAACTCCAGAAAAATGATGTGCTTATAGTTGACACCGCAGGCCGCCACTCACTTGAGAGTGATCTCATCACTGAGATGGAAGAAATACACGCCATGGCAAAACCAGACTACAAACTGCTGGTACTTGACGGTGCTATCGGGCAGCAGGCAAGCGAGCAAGCCCGTGCTTTTAATGATTCGATCGGGATATCAGGCGTGGTGATCTCCAAGCTTGACGGTACCGCAAAAGGTGGTGGTGCACTTTCAGCAGTATCCGAAACAAATTCATCTATCGCTTTTATTGGCGTAGGAGAAACGCCGGATGACCTTGAGAGATTCGAGCCTGACAGGTTCATTTCAAGACTTCTTGGAATGGGTGATATCAAAAGCCTTATCGAAAAGGCCGAGGAAGCCCTTGGAGAGGAAGACTTTGACATGGAAGCAATGCTTCGTGGCAGATTCACACTCAAGGACATGTACAAACAGCTTGAGAGCCTGAACAAGATGGGACCAATGAAACAGGTTATGCAAATGTTGCCTCTTGGAGGGCTTGGTGCCAAGATACCTGAAGATGCATATCAGGTAACTGGTGACAAACTCGGACGTTACAGGGTTCTCATGGATTCGATGACGGAGGAAGAAATGCTCAACCCCAGAGTTATCGGCAGTGCCCGCATCAAGAGAATTGCAAGAGGTTCCGGGAGTGCTCCGGAGGATGTAAGAGAACTTCTGAAATATCACAAGATGATGCAAACCGCTATGAAAGGATTCCGTGGCGGAAAATTCAATATGCAAAAAATGATGAAGAAAATGGGAATGTGAGAGTTAATACTTCTCACATATTTCAAAGAAATTCGTCAAAAGCTGTTCTCCTTTTTCTGTGTGTGCCACTTCAGGGTGCCACTGCACACCAAACAGAGGCCTGTCTACGTGCCTCATTGCTTCGCACTCGCAGATGTTTGACCTTGCAAGTTGTTTGAAATCCTCAGGCATCCTGATAACCTCATCAGCATGTGATGCCCAAACAGAGGTCTTTGGACCCAGGCCTGTAAGGAGTTCATCCTCATCGATGACCTCAATTTCAATATCTGCATACCCACCTGATGGGCCCGAACCTACCTCGCCGCCGAAAGTCTTTGCGATAACCTGATGACCAAGACAGATGCCAAGGATCGGAAGGTCAATACTTTCAACATATTCAGAGCACATACCAGCTCTGTCCAGTGTAGGACCACCACTTAGAATAATTCCATCCGGCTCTTCATCAAGGATGTCCTCAATCGAGGTTGTGTTGGCAACTATCTTTGTATCCATGTCCAGATCCCTTACTGCACGATGGATAAGATGGCAGAACTGCCCATAGTTATTGATAACAAGGATCTTTAATTCTCTCATAGATTGTTTCCTGAATTTATTTGTATTAATAAGTGTAGCAATATTGCCATAATAGTAATTAACCATATAAGATGTTTTCACACTTATAATACCGTTATAATATTTTGTGCTCAAAAGAGACTGTATAAAATCATTACCACACATACTAATGAATAATGTTAAGTAAAAGTACAAAGTAAACTAAATAAGGGAGAGGTAATTTCATACAAACTTAGAGTATGAATGTTCTCTTTACCATCATAACAATGCTTAGATGAGGTACCACATTGGAAAGTAAACCCACAGGAATACCAGGATTTGACGAAATACTCGGTGGAGGCATAATGGCCCCTTCGACAATATTGATAGCAGGTAACCCAGGTAGTGGGCGGACTGTACTTGGAGTCCAGGGTTTGTGTGAAGCGGCAAGGAGCGGAGAAAATGTACTGTATATATGCATGACTTCTAAATCAGAGATTTCCGTAAGAGAAGCCCTCTCTAACTATGATTTTTACGAGGAGTCATTGACCATACATACATTCAACGCCAGTTCCGTGGAAAGAGACCCACTTACCATGCTGGTTGACCTTGGGAACATCGTAGCATCCCTTAAACCAGACAGGATATTGATAGACCCCGTCACCCCAATAGGGTTTGGTTTTCCTGAAGCTGAAAGAAGAAGATTCATGTATTCCCTCATGTCCGCAATTGGAGAATGGGATGCCATTGTGTATCTGACAGGAACAATGTCACAGACTGATGTGTGCAGATCAGTCGTTAGTGACGTGGTTGAAGGAATAGTATACCTTTCGCAAAATATCGAAAGAAGGGGAAGCAACCGTACGATAAAGATCGTGAAAATGAACCTTCCCAATTACATTGAAGGGGAACACACTTTTGATATTTCAAACGACGGAATCAGTATCTACCCAAGAATAACCACCCAGGTCACCGAGCAATTATCACCGGAAACAAGAGTCGATACAGGCATTCCCGGATTCAATGAGTTGATAAGTGGTGGATTCTTTGAACTATCATCCACATTGATAGCAGGAAATACAGGCACAGGGAAAACATTATTTGGACTTTATTTTATAATTCAGGGTGCCAGGAATGGAGAACCTGGAATAATAAGTACCTTTGAGGATACCCCTGCGGAATTACGTCGTTATGCTGCAAGTCTTGGACTTGAGCTTGAAGAATTAGAACAGAAAGAGCTGGTCAAAATCATTTATACGCCTCCCCCAGAGATAAATGCCTGCAAGCATACAGTAAAGCTCAAGAGTACTATTGAAAATATGGGAGCAAAAAGAATACTTCTGGATGACATATCCGGATTTGACTATGTCTTTAGTGATCCGGTTGCCAAAAGAGAGCATATCGCCAACATGATGAGGATATTTAAGGATATGGGACTCACATCCATGCTGATCAGTGGCAACAGGGCAGCTGGCAACAATGTACTTACAAGTGAAATACCAGTCTCCTCACTTGTGGACGTTCTGATACTTCTAAAACACGTAGAGATCGAGAAGGAGATCAGGAAAACCATGTCAATTATGAAGATGCATGGCAGTGACCATGAGAAACATCTTATTGGATATAACATCAATTCTGACGGAATACAAATCGGCAAGTTCCTTAAGGATTTGTAACCTTTTTGTAACTATTCAGCCTGGCACGATTTGCCTATTGGTACTGATTTCATCGAAATAGAGATGTCTGCTCACTAACAATCTAACAATCAAAAAAGCAATCAATAGCAACAATCAAAATAAATGATTCTAATGAAATTTACGTTTCAACTTTTTGTCAAGATTGTTATTGATAGCGTTTTTATCAGGCTGAATAGTTACCTATTTTTTTACTTAGCCCTACAAAAACATTTAAATAATAAACCATGCTACTATGTCACATAGTAACAAGGATATTATAAATATACTAACGTTCAATAAAGTGCATTAACGTACATATACATACATTAAATGAGGGTGAAAGCAAATGACAGACATCGGTAAGAAAATTCGCATAGAAAGAATCATGCACAGAGAAAGCAGGAACATGGTAATAATCCCCATGGACCATGGATTATCAGATGGACCTATAAAGGGCCTGATAAATGTGGCAGATTCCATAAATAAAGTTGCAGATGGTGGAGCGGATGCAATACTCATGCAGAAAGGAATCGTAACCCATGGACACAGAGGATACGGACATGATGTCGGACTTATAGTCCACATGAGCGCTTCTACAAGCATTGCACGTGATCCAAATAACAAAGTACAGGTCTGTTCTGTGGAAGAGGTCATGAAAATGGGAGCTGACGCGGTATCAATACATGTGAATGTGGGGTCAGAGACCGAAGCAGATCAGTTACAAACACTTGGAACTGTAGCTGAAGAATGCAATTACTGGGGAATGCCACTTCTCGCAATGATGTACCCACGAGGAAAAGACATCACCAACCCACACGACTCTGAGCTTGTAGCGCATGTTGCAAGAGTTGGTGCTGAGCTTGGTGCCGACGTAATAAAAACTCTATACACAGGAGATATCGATACTTTCAAGGATGTAGTACAGGGTTGTCCGGTACCAGTAGTGATTGCAGGTGGACCAAAGACAAACACAGACAAGGAATTCCTTGAAATGATCCAAGGTGCTATGGAAGGCGGTGCAAGAGGTGTCGCAATTGGAAGAAATGTTTTCCAGCACGAGAATCCTACAAAAATTACAAAAGCCATAACAGAGATAGTGCACCATAAAAAGTCAGTTGAAGAAGCACTGGAAAAACTGAAATAAGACCAATCATTTTCTGTGCTTGCGGATGTGCTCATATGAATAATAAGATAATCTGGATCAAGGCCGATGAAGGCAACTGGGATGAACGCAAGGCCGTAATTACCACCGGAATGGAATCCGGAGTTGATGCCATACTGGTCGATGCCGTTGATGTTGATAAAGTGAAGGAGCTTGGAAATGTTAAGGTAGCTGCCTTTGCCCACAATGATGTCGAAGGAGCAGAGATAATCGTAGTCGGAAAAGGTGGAGAGGGAGACGGAACAAAACCATTACCACCTGACTACGGCGGTTCCCTTGATATTACAACTGCTCTTCGTTTGAAAGAAAAGGGAATCAAGGTTGCAGGATACGTCATCATCCAGAACAAGAACTACGAGAACTTTGCAGCAGAAATGGGAAATGTCTGTGATTATCTCATCACGATAGGAACTGACTGGCAGGTCATTCCACTAGAAAACCTCATTGCAGGACTTCAGAAGAAAGATGTCAAACTTATATCAGGAGTTCAGACATCAGATGAAGCAAAGCTTGCTTTTGAAACAATGGAACATGGCACAGATGGAGTAATGCTCGACACAAAAGACTTGAGCCAGATCAAGAAAACTGCAGATATTGCTGAAAGTGCCGGTGTCAATAACCTTGAGATCAAAACAGCTATTGTCACAAATGTAGAATCCATAGGAATGGGTGACAGGGTGTGTGTAGACACTTGCAACCTCATGGTAAAAGGCGAGGGAATGCTTGTAGGTTCACAGGCAAACGGCATGTTCCTTGTACATTCTGAATCAGAAGAAAGTCCATACGTTGCATCCCGTCCATTCAGAGTCAATGCCGGTGCTGTACATGCTTACATCAAAGTAGGCGAAAAGACCCGCTACCTTTCCGAGCTTAAAGCGGGAGACCAGGTCACCATAGTTGATGCTGACGGAAAACAAAGAACAGGCGTTGTTGGCAGAGTAAAGATAGAAAGAAGACCACTCATCCTTGTTGAAGCTGACCTTAATGGGAAAATTATCAAGAATATACTGCAAAACGCAGAAACCATTAAGCTCGTCACAAAGGACAAAGAACCCGTAGCTGTGACCGATATAAAGGTTGGCGATGAGATACTTGTCCACTCAGAAGATATAGGCCGCCACTTCGGAATGAAGATAGAAGAAACCATCATCGAAAAATAAGGAAGGAGTTGTCGCTTATGGTAAAAATTGGGACGTTTGATCTTGATGAGAAGCCTGCCATCGTTTCCGTGATAGACGATGATCCGGCAGAGAGTGCAAAAGCTGCAAACTGGCTGGGTGCCAATGTTTTGGAATTGAGACTTGACCTTCTCAATTTTTCAGACCTTGAAGAGGCAAAGAGAACTATTGAGAGGATCAAAGCCAACACTAAGCTTCCGTGTATTGCAACCAATAGATTACAAACTGATGGTGGCAAGTGGGAAGGCAGCGAGGATGAAAGGATTGCAATATTGACAGATATTCTTCCTTTTGTAGAAGCAATTGATATAGAGCTCAGTGCAGATGCAGACCAGCGCAGCAAACTCATCAATGCAGCAAAGGCAGCCGGAGTAACAGTTATCGTTTCAGCCCATGATTTCAACACCACTCCTTCTGTTGAGGAAATGAAGGAGACACTCACCAGTGCCCATGAGGCAGGTGCCGATATTGCAAAACTGGCAGTCATGGCACAATCAAAGCAGGACGTGCTTGACGTACTTCAGGCAACTGCAGACATGGATAAACCTGTGTGCACTATTGCAATGGGCGAAATTGGAAAACACAGTCGTATAGTTGCACCATGTTACGGATCACGCCTGACATATGGCGCAATAGCAAAGGCAGTGGCTCCCGGACAGATAAAGATACACGAACTTAAATCAGCCATGGAGATTCTTTTTTGAGAACTGTTTTCGGAGTATTCGGAGACCCAATAGCACATTCGCGATCTCCGAACATGCATAATGCAGCTTTCCTGGAACTTGGTATGGAATGCACCTACCATGCTTTCAGAGTTAGTCCTGATAATCTGAAGGATGCACTTCTTGGAGCTAAAGCCATGGGTTTTGGTGGCGTGAACCTCACAGTCCCATTGAAACAGGAAGCATTAGGTATAGTTGATGCTGACCCGCTGGCAAAGAGCATAGGTGCTGTAAATACGATTGATTTCAAACATGGAATGAAAGGTTACAACACCGACGGACTTGGAGCGAAGCGCACCCTTGAAGAAAAAGGTGTAAAAATAGATGGCTCCAACGTGCTTATAGTAGGTGCAGGTGGTGCTGCACGTGCAATCGCATTCCAGTTTGCAAAGGATGGAGCAAGTATCACCATAGCCAACAGGACCGAAAAGAAGGCTATTGACCTTGCAACTGATGTGTCCTCAGTTGGTCTTGCGAGTGGATGCGGGCTTGAGAATCTGAAGGAGCTGATCCATGGCAGCGACATTCTTGTTAACTGCACAACCCAGGGAATGCACCCCAATACAGAAAGGACCATAGCAACATCAGAGTATATGCACTCCGAACTTACCGTATTTGATATTGTTTACAACCCACTGGAAACCAGGCTTTTGAAAGAAGCAAAGAAAGCAGGAGCAAAGGCAGTTAGCGGGGAAATGATGCTTGTCCACCAGGGTGCAGAGGCATTCAGGATATGGACGGGCGTTGAACCACCAGTTGATGTTATGAAAAGAGCAGTACTGGAGGGGCTCTGAATTTGAAAGTCCTCATCATAGGTGGAACCGGAGAGATGGGACAGTGGTTCACTCCTTTTTTTAAGAACCACGGTTACGAAGTTGTTGTATGGGGCAGCAGTGGAAAAATTGAGATTGCAGAGAGAATGGAAGTCGAGTTTGCACATGACCTCGATGTTGCCATAAGCACCAGCGATATAGTAATTGTCACAGTGCCCATCAATATCACTGAAAAGGTCATCACTGAGACTGCACCAAAAATGAAGAGTGGCAGTTTGCTTATGGATTTCACATCCCTTAAAGCAGGACCAACTGAAGCCATGAAGAAGTATGCACCGGAAGGTGTTGAAATACTTGGCACTCACCCCATGTTCGGACCATCCATACCAAGTCTGCATGGCCAGATATTCATATTAACACCCATCGAGGGACGATGCGATAAATGGTTCCCTGTGATGAGGTCACTTTTTGAAGATAACGGTGCACATATCGAAGTAATAAGTCCGGCAGAACATGATAGGTTCGTGTCCGTGGTACAGGGACTGACACATTTTGCATACATCACCATCGGTACGACCTTTGACAGTCTTGATTTCAGTGTGAATGAATCAAGGCGATTCATGAGTCCGGTGTATGATATCATGCTTGATTTCGTAGGCAGGATACTAGGACAAAACCCTTACCTCTATGCATATATCCAGATGGAAAACCCTGAAGTGCTCAAAGTACATGATGCCTTCATGCAGCAGTGCAGGGAGATGTCTACAATTGTCAGGGAACACAACGTTGATGGATTCACAACTAAAATGAAAGATGCTGCTGCACATTTTGGAGATACGGCATCTGCACTGCGCCGTTCTGATAAACTCATAAACTCAAAAATAGCTGAGTTCGATGAACTGATCGATTCCATTGGTACGGAAAGAGGACTCAAGCACATATATTCCAATATTGTGCATGTAGGAATAGTAAAAAAGGTTACTCCGAGAAGCGTTATCCTTTTTGTAGGTAACAGATTAGTGCCCCTTAAAATGGAGAATGTACGCCTCCTTTCCACAGAAGAGCTAAAAGCATGGAAAAATAAGATTTTGAGGCATCACACAAGAGATATCTCAGTACTTATACCACAAGGGTCAAAACCTGAAGCTATTTGCAATGTAATTGCCTGCAATGACAATATTATTTCCGTCAGGAAAATCGATACGTACATAGGAGTAAAAGGAACGGACAGAACCAGTGTAACTTACCGCATCAATATAACCGGAGATTCCGATGCAACAAGAGTGAATGACGAGATTGTGGAACAGCTTTGCGGCATAGGCTGCAAACTCAGAACATAATACGCATTGCAATTGAATTACCGGTTAATCGCTCACACTATTCTGACAAGTTATCAGGGTAAACGTTATCAGGCATCTGAACTTACTTCAAAGAAGTGATTATGTGAAAGGTTCATCCCCAAGCCCCCAACAATATACCCTGGTCTATAAAATAGGTATCTTTTTTACCGCTGCTTTCGGACTGTACCTGGGAATCCACGGACTTTACCTTATAATAGTGGATAGAAACTTCGTAGCTGGCATACCACTCTTCATTGCCGCACTACTGATAGCACCTCCGCCAATAGGCATATACGGAATGGTGAAAGATAAATTCAATGTAGAACTCTCAATGGCCTTGCGGATGATAATTGCAACCTTGATGCTGTTCATTGCATGGTTGAATCTGCCCTGAAAAAGAAGTAAGAAAAAAATAATCAGACCTTACTTACAAGGTCTTCAAGTGCAGCCTTCGGGTCTGCAGCTTTTACAATACCTGATGCCAGCAGAACACCGACTGAACCAAGTTCAAGAGCTGCTGCAAGGTCTTCCCCTTTTGAGATACCTGCACCACAAAGAACCTGCACTGCCGGGTTTACCCTTTTCACTGCTTCAACAGAGCCTGTTACAACCCCTGGGTCTGCTTTTGATACAGGAATACCGGAGCCAATGAGCTCAGGAGGTTCCACTGCAACGTAATTAGGACCAAGAGCAGCAGCTGCCGCTGAAGTTGCTACATTGTTGGTACAGACTATTGTTTTGAACCCAACACTTTTTGCATTAGTTATTGATGCATCGATGTTTGCAAGTGTGAGACGGCATTCGGAGTGGTTGATAAGAGTTCCAACTGCGCCTGCGTCCCTGACACACTGAGCGAATGCATGTCCGGTAAAACTACCTGCTCCTACTGGGTCAAGACTCTGCGCATAAACTGGCAGGTCAACCTGTGATGCCACACGGTAGATGTCACAGAACTGTGGTGCGACACCAATTTCAATTCCCGATTCATCTGCAACTTCCATACATGCTTTTGCGACTTTTACGGCGCCTTCGCCTGTGCCCTCAAGATATGTTTTGAGGTTTAGGACTATTAATGTAGAACTCAAACTCTATCACTCCAATATGAATATCAGTATACGTATAATGTACGCAGCATTATAGATGTAACTCCAACTATAAATATAAAAGTGAAGAAAAGCAAAAAAAGCTGAAAAACTAAAAAGAAGAAAAGAGTGTGGAAATTCCACACACTTAGAAATCGGTCATTACTCTGAACTGGTCGATCTCAGGGTTGTTAAGACCTTCAATGAACTTCTCTGCGACCTGCCTAACATCCTTTGCGTTGGTGATTGCTCTTCCAACTACAAGAACGTCAGCACCTGCTGCAAGTGCATCAGGCATTGTGTCGATACGTACGCCACCAGCAACTGCCACCAGGATCTTTGGTGAGAGTGCCTTGATGTCCTCGATGCTTCCCCATGCATGTGCTGAGGTCTCTACATCGATACCACGGTGCAGTTCAACTACATCAGGAAGTACGTCGAGCTGCTTGAGTACTGCTACAGGGTCGTCACAGTTGAGTGTGTCCATGATAGCATAGATACCTGTCTTGTGTGCTTCCTCAATTACCTTGTTCATGGTTGCAATTGGTGCAAGAGCGGAAACGACAATTGCGTCTGCGGTTGCATCTGCCACCATACGAGCCTCGAGGTTACCTGTGTCGAGTGTCTTAAGATCAGCAACTATGAATGCGTCAGGGCGGATCTCTCTGAGCTTGGAGATAACGTCAACACCATAGCGTTTGATAAGAGGTGTACCAGCTTCAAGAATAACGTGGTCGCTCTTTGGAATCTGTCTGACGATGTCCAGAATCACAGGAAGGTTTGGATTGTCAAGTGCAACCTGAAGGTATGGCGGGTTCCAGAGTCTGGATACCTTGAATCCCATAATAGCGTGACCCATTCTGTCCTTCTCCTTGAGTACTGTATCCATATCAGGGAAGCCACCTATTGCGCGCTTTACAGCAAGTTTTGCAGCTCCGTAGTTGTATCTGTAGATCTTATTGTAGTCCTTTGCCTCAGGATGGATGAAGACGCTTGCAACAATAACTATGTCTTCAATATCCATGTCACCGAATGCTCCCTCTTCAAGAGCATCTGCAACAGCTTTGGATACAGCAGCCTGTGCAGGACCGAATATCTGTGCAGCCTGATCCATGTTCTTTACTGTGACCTTTGGGACAATAAGTGTGGCTGGCTTTGCAGGAAGGTTTGGACGAATTACTGAAAGCAGAGGTGTGTGACCTACTGATAACTGCGTAAATCCATTTGCGAATGCCTGGCCCACTGGACCATCTTTATTGCCGACCATAACGTCAACGTGTGCGAGTTCTGGTGCCTCGCCAATTAATGCTTCTCCGATTAGTAACATGATTCACCTTTGTATATACTAAATAAATATTATGTCGTTTATTAGTTAATTAATGCTAGTGTAAGTATGAAATTTATCAGTTCTCGTGCAAAACCAGTGCTTTTTATATTAGAGTTACGGCATAAAACACAAGATTTGTGCTTTATATAGTATATACCGATAAATAGTTTGTTGAAACTTCCCTTTTTTGTTTGAAAAATATCAGATAATCTTGGGACAGATATCATCCATAATACATTCACCACATTTCGGACCCACTGGCCGGCATACATTCTGACCGAACAGCACCATAAGCCCATTGATGTCCTTCCAGTCCTGTTTTGAAATCACTTTCTCAAGCTCTTTTTCCGTTTCATCCGGCTCGAAAGTTTCAACCAGACCCAGGCGATTGGATATCCTGTGTACGTGGGTATCTACTGCTATGACATCCTGTTCATAAGCATAACCAAGCACGCAGTTGGCGGTCTTCCTACCTACTCCGGGCAGTTTGAGAAGCTCATCCATACTGTCAGGTACAAAACCGTCATAATCCTGTAAAATAATGTGGGATATTTCGATGATACGCTGGGCTTTCACCCTGTAGAAACCCACATTTCTGATTAGTTCCTGTATCTCGTCAACATCTGCCCCTGCCATTTCCTGAACAGTAGCAAAGACACTGAAAAGTCTCTGGCTTGTGGGAATCGTCACATCATCACGGGTGCGCTGGGACAGAACAGTAGATATCAAAAGATAGAAAGGGTCCCTGTTAATGTGAAAATAGCCATTCGGATACAGTTCTTTGAGGCGTGAGACTACATCTTCAACATACATCATAATATTGACTGGCACCGGAATATAAAATGCTTTGTGAACAGTGCTTCAAAAAGGATGAAATGCAAACAAGCGGTTTTTTCAATGTAAAAGAAGCGCTGCTGGGTTATTTGCTTATACATTGATTTTTGCTTTTAGAGTACGAAGGGAAAGATACGTGGACAGTTGTTCCGGCACCTTCATCACTTTCGACCCATATTTTGCCGCCATGTATCTCTGCTATTGTTTTACTGACGTATAGCCCTAATCCGCTCCCACCATACTTCCTTGACATGGAACCATCTATCTGGTAAAAACGTTTGAAAATATTGGATGATTCATGCTTGGGTATACCTATTCCGGAATCTTTGATCATTATATGAACATCGTCTTCTTCCTTAAACGCACGAATAAGAACCTTTGAACCGTTGGGACTGAATTTTACGGCATTATCAATTATGGATCTGAAAAGATAAGGCATGTACCCTACATCCCCTTTTATTAACGGCAGATTCTCTTCAAAATCAAGGAGAAGTATCATATCCTTATCCTGGGATCGGAATGAAAAATATTCTACCACTTTCTTCAAACTGTCCTCTATCCTGATCGGATCCAGCCTGTAATCCACCTTGCCCGATTTGACAATGCTCATGTATATTAGCGAGTCCATCAGGAAACTCAAGTGATCATATTTATCAAGGACCGTTTTCATGGCTTTTTTCTGCTTAGGGTTGAGTGGCCCCATAACTTCATCGTGAACAAGCTCACTATAACCCTTTATAGAAATGAGAGGAGTTTTGAGTTCATGGCTTAAGTTAGAAAGGAATTCATTTTTCATCTTCTCAAGAGATTTGAGTTCCTCATTCTTTTGAGATAATTCCTCAGTATACAAACTGATTTCCTCATCAGCTTTTTTGCGCTCAGAAATATCACGGGTCACACCAAGGAAGAACTGGAAATTGCCATCGCCATCATAAACAGGGTTTGCAACTACTTCTGTCCACACGCGAGATCCATTCTTATGAAATTGTTCTAGCTCAAAAGTCTCTGAATAGTGATCTTCACCAGCCTTCAATTTCTCATAGAACCTGTTAATTGCGCCAACTATTGTGTTCTTATGCTCGGGAGGGAAGATTTCATCAAATGTCTGGTTGATAACTTCTTCAGGCGTATATCCTCGTAATTTGAAAACAGATGGACTGACATATGTGAATTTACCTTCGGGACTCAGAGTCCATATCACATCATTTGCATTTTCAGCAAGAAGGCGGAACTTTTGTTCACTTTCTTTTAAGATCTTTTCTGCGAATTTGCGCTCACTTACATCCCTTAAGTTGCTCAAAAGAGCATTCGACCCATTATATTCAATTACCCTTACACCCATTTCAACAGGAACACGGGTGCTGTCTTTTTTCAAATATGTGAGCTCAAATCTATCATATTTATTTTTAATTACTGCTGCCACCTTTTCATCACAGGTTCCCTGATGTTCCTGGGCTACAAGATCATGCCTTGTCATCATCAGCAATTCTTCAATTTCATAACCAAGCATATCAGATGCAACTAAATTTGCATCGATAACATTGCAATCAAAGTCAAAAATAATAATTGCATCTGCAGCGTTTTCAAACAGCACCCTGGATTTTTCTTCAGATGCTTTCAATTTCATTGAAGCCAGTCGCTCCTCCGTCACATCTGAGCCGGAACTGAGTATTCCCGAAATATTCCCGTCCAGATCCTTAAAAGGTGAATTGTTCCAATGGATTATCCTTTTTCCTTTATTCTTTGTGAGGATACTGTTTTCGAACACCCTTACTTCATCGATGTTACCTTGAATTATACTGTTAAAAACAAAGAGAACAACATCTTTCTCATCAGGAGGTACAAACATTTCTATCCAATTTTTGCCAATCAGATCAGATTCTTCGCATCCGACAACCTGACAGCATTTATTGTTGGCAAGTTGTACAGTACCATCCTTGTTAAAAGCAATAATCATACAACCTGCAGTATCAAGATAATTCTGTGCCCTGTCCCTTTCGAAGGTAAGCTTATCATATAGCTGCTTGTTCTTTAAGAGGCTACGTGCCCTTGTAAGAACCTCAACCCTGTCAATGGGTTTGACAAGAAATTCGTCTGCTCCGGCCTCAAGTCCCTCAATTCTGTCGTCCTTCGATGACAGGGCAGTTATCATAATGACCGGAATAAAACGTGTTGCCTCAGAAGTCTTTATCCTATGACACACTTCATAGCCATTCATACCTGGCATCATTATGTCGAGCAGCACAAGATCAATATGTTCAGATCCTATGATATCAAGAGCTTCTGAACCACTATAAGCTGCTCGTACAACATAATCCCTTGAAAGGAAAACTTCTAGAAGCTTGACGTTGAGAGGGTCATCATCAACGACCAATATGGTATATTCGAATTTTTTGTCCATAATACTGTAAACCTTGGGTGGTGTTATGATAAAATATAAGTTGAGATTATAGAGATTCGGTAATTGTTAATATGATAATGTGGATTTAAGGAAATGTTCAATTGTTGCATATCAATCATATATACTTGTTAATATATAAATATCATTCACTGGATTTTCGATTTTCTTAAAAGATCAAAACATAAGGAACTAAAAATGATAGAATCTCTTTTTGGATCAATAGAAGACCATGCATTTCTTGGACTGTTCATAACAAGCTTTCTTGCTTCCACAATTTTACCACTTGGTTCTGAAGCACTTGTCGTATTACTTATCAGCAAGGGCTTTGATACCCCATCGGTCATAATGGTAGCTTCAATAGGCAACTATCTTGGAGCGTGTACTACGTATTACATAGGACTAAGGGGACGAATGGACATAATAGAAAGATTCTTTTCGATATCCAAAAAACAACTTGAAAAAGCAGACCAGCTTTTTGCAAAATACGGAACCTTTCTGCTTCTTTTAACGTGGTTGCCACTGATAGGAGATGCTATTGCAGCGACTGGTGGACTATTAAAACTTGATTTTAAGTCATTTTCTATTTACGTGTTCATAGGGAAAACGGCAAGATACGCAGCACTGGCATACATTACATTGACGACGCTGGCAAGTATCCAGTGAAACATCTTTTTCATAGCCACAATGTTTGAAACAACAAAATATGAAGGAATAGCTATTTATAGTGACTATGTTCATATAATTGTATATATATTATACCACTTATAGTAAAACACTTTAAACGGGATTAAAATGGCACAATTAGACCTTGATGAAAAATCAATGAAGAAAACTGCTTTGCTCATACCTGTTGCAGTGATTCTTGGAACTCTATTGGCAATCATAGCGCATAAGACATTACAATCTACAACAGCGTTGCTTACTATTTTTATAGGAACCATCATTGTAGCTCTTGCCACTTACCTTCTGGTAAAAAAAAAGAGCTGACATTAGAATAACAAAAAAATTAACGATAACTTTATAGACAGGGAACATAATGTATCTAAGTCTGGGCTCGTGGTCTAGCTGGTTATGACGTTGCCTTCACACGGCAGAGGTCGGGTGTTCGAATCTCCCCGGGCCCATCATGCTTATTTTGCGATTCTAAGAGTGCTGAAAGCTGCTTTTCTACGATTACATGAAACTAAGACCAAATCTGATTCTGACCTCAATCCTCATAACCCTTGCATTATCAGGCTGTATTGGAATAGAAAGCGAGAACATACAGCATGATTATTCAATATACAACAGAAGCACAAATTGCAATGCTAGTAATTTTTCAATCGTTGATTCACCGGTAAAATATGTTTCTGTCAATGGCATTGAGACAGGATACCGGGAATTTGGATCAGGTGAGCCACTGTTGATGATTATGCCATTTGCCACAAAAATGGACATGTGTAATGCTTCCTTTGTAAAGCAGCTATCGAGTGGTTACAGAGTTATCCTCTTTGATAACCGGGGAATGGGATATTCATCTGACAATAACGAACCACTCTCAATCTCACTGTTAGTCAACGATACTGCAGGCCTGATGGATACACTTGGACTGGATTCCGTACATATATTCGGCTCCTCAATGGGATCGGTAATTGCTCAGGAATTGACTCTTGCTCACCCTGAAAAAGTGAACCGGCTAATCCTTTCATCAACAACCTATAGCCTTGATGCCCCGGAGGCAAATATTCTGAAGAGCAAACTTCAATACCGTTCCACAGACCCTGATACAAACCAGATCCTCAGAAAGTATGCCCAAGCAAATCTGAAGTGGAACGGCACATATGAACGCCTGCCTGAAATTCAAAACAAAGTCCTGCTTCTCTCAGCCAACAAGGATGCACTCACTCCACCCGATATTTCCATAAAAATGGCACAAAATATTCCTGATGCAAAATTTGTTCGATTTGATGGTGGAGGACATTTAGGGGAGCAGTACCTCCCAGAAGAATATGCAAACGAGATACTGTCGTTTCTGGCATCGGAATAATCAGATAAATTTGAGATTTTAGTATATTATATCGTTTTCTGCATTGAACCCACGGGAATCGAAAAAACAAACATACTCCCCTTACCAACTTCACTCTCAACCCATATCCTGCCATCATGAAGCTCAACAAATTTCTTAACAAGAGCAAGGCCAAGCCCCGTCCCAGAATGTTCATGTGTGAGATACGAATTTAATTGCCTGAAAGGCTGGAAGAGTTTTTCAACATCCTCTTCAGAAATACCAATTCCTGTGTCCTTTACACTGACCTGAACCATGTCGCCTGTACATCGTGCATTTATCGTTACTGAACCTTTGATAGAAGTGAATTTAATGGCATTGCTTACAAGGTTATACAGTATTTGTTTGAACTTTGTTTTGTCGGCATTGATTCTTTCAAGTTGTTGATCAACCTCAACATCCAGCCGAATATTCTTTTTCATGGCAAGAGGGAATATTAATGATTTCACCTCGTCAATAGCATTAGAAACAGAGAAAAGTTCATACGTAAGCTCCATTTTTCCAGCTTCTACTTTTGAGAGGTCAAGTATGTCATTTATAAGCTTGAGTAAATGTTTGCCAGCCTGAGAAATATGATTTACATACTGTGTTTGCCTGCCATTCAGACTGCCAAAGGTTTCATCAAGCAATATATCTGAAAAACCTATAACTGATGTTAATGGAGTTCTTAGTTCATGGCTCATGCTTGCCATGAATTCATCCTTACTTTGGTTTGCAGCCTCGGCAATTATCTTGGCATGCAGCAGCGCGTCTTCCGCTAGTTTACGCTCAGTAATATCCTCAATAGTTCCTATGACCGCATTTCTTTCAGCATAGTACTCTGCAACAGAATGAACATCACGTATAGCACCATCTATTACTCTTTTTACCTTAAACTGAACGTTGTATGGCACCTGATCTCTAATGAGATTTTTTAGAGCCTCATCCAGCATTGGCCGATAATCAGGCAACGGTACTTTCTGTACTTCAAAAATTGTGAAACTTTTTTCATCCAGCCCATATATCCTGAGGGTTTCCTCAGAAGTAACAATTTTACCGGAATTCAGATCAAACTCCCAACTTCCAATATGCCCTATTTTTTGCGCAGTTCGCAGTTGCATTTCCCTGGTATTCAGCTCCTCTTCCGCCAGCTTACGCTCAGTAATGTCATGGATAACAGAATACAATCGATTTTGTGAATTGACCATGACCGGACTGCTGTATACTTCAACATCACGGATTTCCCCGTTTGCGAGCATGTGCTTGAAAATGAAGTAATTTCTCTTTTCGTTTACAGCAACTTTCATCTCAGCCTGTACTTTTTCCAGGGACATGGTGTTAATATCATGGATGTTCATGTGCGTGAGTTTTTCCAGTGACCAACCATAGTATTCGCACGCTGCAATATTAGCGTCAATTATATCTGAACTTTCAGGGTCAATCAACAACATGACTGCCTTACTGTGTTTAAATAAAGATTTGTAAATATCCCCTTTATCCAAAAAGAATTTATCATTCTGGTTAAGAGCGGTAATATCCTTTAAAATGAAGATGAAAGACGGATCAGGGAATTCTGCATATGTAGCGCTTACTTCCAGATCAAGAAGTTGGCCATCTTTTGTATGATGACTAATCTCAAAGTGACCTTTGCTTCTTTCTATGACATCAGGTAAATCATCAATAAGAGCATGCCAGGAAACACCTGCACCAAGATCTTTCAACATCATCCCAAAAAGTTCATCTTTCGTATACCCACTAAGATGACAGTATGCATCATTTGCCTCCAGTATTTGCCCACTGGCAGATATACGCAAATAACCATCAAATTCAGATACTTTTGAATTCATGATGGTCACATTCGCAATATTTGCATATTTTTCAGAATCAGATGCTTCTTTTTCCATGTGAAATACCTAACTTCATGATAATATGATGATTTTGACAAAGTAATACCCTGTAAAGCCAAATGACAATAGAGACAATTAAAGCAGCTATGAATACCTATATATACATTTTTGAGATTTCCATTTTATGCAAGAATAATGGTACCATAGTAAATTAAATATGTCTTTGTGGAACAGATGTGGATCTAGTAAAATAAACAGCATAATGAAATAGAAAGATATCTGAAATTATAGTCTTAAAATGTGAAAAAGGAAAATTAAGCATTGGTACAAAAAATATTATAATACAAAAATAATAAAGTCATATTTATCTAAAAAAATAAGAGGATTAAAGATTAATCCTCTTTATCAAAATGCCACTGACAATCGTCAGAGGCCTTGTTCTGAGTTAAAGCCTTGTTCTGAGTTAAAGCCTTGTACTGAATTTCCGGCATATATTCCTCTTTGTAATGAGGAAGGTCTGCACTTGCATATTTAGGGAAGACAAGAGAAACTTCCTTCTGATAGGCGGTTCCATCTGGACTCAAACTCACACGGAACAGAATCTCAGGTCTGTTCCCATTTTTAACAAGATCCGTACTACTCACATCATTCACTCCTTTTAATTACGATTCATTCTGTTTTATGCACATGTTTCCAAATCTAACTCCCAGATAAATATCAGGAACGAAAGATTAAGGAAACATTTTCAAACTCACCACAATACACATGCACACTAATAAATATAAACTAATTGGTTTACAATAATGTGTTTTTGAGATAACATGAGTTTACATCAATCGGCATATTGGTCCAAAAAAATATATCTTATCAAACAAACCTACATCCATGGCCCTTCTATCTAAAAATGAGCTCAGAGCGATGATCAGCAGTGAGACACCGCTGGTTGAGAATATGACAGACATTGAGACACAGCTTCAACCAAACAGCGTAGAACTCACACTCAAGAATATAGAAACATACACCGGAGCAGGAGCTGTGGATTTTGACAATAGCGAAAGAGAAACACCTTCAACAGAACCAATGGATTTTGATGAAAACGGATGGGCGCACCTTGCACAGGGCACATACAAGATCACATTCAACGAAATAGTGAACATTCCCCTTGATCTTGCAGCTATCGCAAGGCCAAGGTCTACTCTGCTCAGGTGCGGAGCCAATATTGGAACGGCGGTGTGGGATTCAGGATACAGAGGCAGAAGCGAATCGATGCTCGTAGTACATAATCCACATGGTTTCAAGCTTAAAAGGAATGCCAGGGTAATGCAACTGTTATTCTTTAACCTCCATAGTGAACTTACGGAAGGATATTGTGGCAAATACCAGCATGAGAACCTGTGACATTGTTCCCAGGTTCACGTTAGGATTATCTATAATTAAAGCAATGACCCAAGCATGAGTGAAATTGGCAAATCAGTCAGGATGGAAAGAATATTCGACCGCAATACAGGCAATACAATAATAATTCCTCTGGACCACGGTGTTGGTGCAGGGCCTATCAGAGGCATCATTGATCTGCCTACCACTGTAAACAAAGTCGCAGATGGCGGAGCAAATGCAGTTCTGGGACATATGGGCCTCCCAAAACACGGACACAGAGGGTATGGGAAGGACATAGGACTTATTATACACTTGTCAGCATCAACATCCCTTGGACCAGACCCAAATCATAAGGTCATTGTCACAACAATTGAAGAGGCTATTAAAGTAGGAGCTGACGCAGTATCCATCCACGTGAACGTAGGTGCCGAGGATGAAGCAGAAATGCTCCAGGACATGGGATTTGTTGCCCGCCAATGCGATGACTGGGGAATCCCATTGCTAGCTATGATGTACCCAAGAGGTGCAAAAGTAACTTCCGAACACGATGTAGAGTACGTCAAACATGCAGCCAGAATCGGGGCAGAACTTGGTGCTGACATTGTAAAGACAAATTATACAGGTGACATAGACTCTTTCAAGGAAGTTGTCAAGGGTTGTCCTGTACCAGTGGTCATTGCGGGTGGTCCAAGAATGGATACTGAAAAGGAGCTTCTTGAAATGGTATATGACTCACTCCAGGCCGGAGGGAAGGGTGTTGCTATAGGAAGGAACGTGTTCCAATCAGATAACCCTACAAAGCTTGTAGCAGATATTTCAAAAATTGCACACAAAGGAATGACAGTAGAAGAAGCACTCGAATAAGAGTGAACTTTTATTTTTATTATTCCAGTGGAAACAAAGGGGTTTTGTTTGTTTTCCACATATACCTTTTTTTTAAGTTGATATTATAAAAATCCACATTCACCCAAAGTATGATCAGGAAATTACCACAGGTAAATAAGAGAAACTACATCTAAATACCAGGATTTAAAAAATACAAAAGGATAGGAAGAGCAAGGCCAGTGTTGAAATGACCAATTGAATCATATAAGATGGTGGTACGATATGATATGATTTGATTATATTCGACCTTGCTCAAACATAAAATGTATGAACATACATATAATCTTAATGAACCTGATTTATAGATATTACGACATGGTTTAGGCATTTGTGAACATCATGTTTTCAAAGCACTTTCGTTACTATTAAATGCAATGGGCATATCGAGAGATTCATAATAATCATTTACAACTTAGAGGATATTCTATGGACAAATACGAGCAGGTAATAGAACTGGCAAAACGCCGGGGATTCTTATGGAACTCTTTTGAACTTTATGGCGGAACCGCTGGATTTTACGATTACGGACCCCTTGGAAGTACCCTGAAGAGAAGAATCGAACAGATATGGAGAGAGACATATGTGGTCCAGGAGGGCTACATGGAGATCGAGGCACCAACTATTGGAATAGAAGAAGTGTTCGTTGCATCCGGCCATGTTGGAGGATTCTCAGATCCACTCTGCGAGTGTAAAAACTGTGGTGAGGCTTTCAGGGCAGACCATCTTGTAGACAAAATAGTAGCTGTGGCAGATGCCCTTAGTAATGAGGAACTTGACAGAGTGATCAGGGAGAACAATGTAAAATGCCCCGAATGTGAAGGCGAACTTGGTGAACCATACGAGTTCAACCTCATGTTCAAGACAGATATAGGACCGGGTTCCGGCAGACAGGGATACATGCGTCCTGAAACTGCACAGGGAATGTTCATCGACTTCCTGAGACTTGCACGATTCTACCGTGAAAAACTCCCATTCGGTGCAACCCAGATTGGAAAATCATATCGTAATGAGATTTCGCCAAGACAGGGAGTCATCAGACTGCGAGAGTTCACCCAGGCAGAAGCTGAGATCTTCATTGACCCTAACGATAAGAGACATTCCAACTTTAGCAGGTTTGCTGATACCGCAGTCAATCTATATTCAGATGAAGCCCAGGACAAGGGTGCAGTAGAGAAAATGACACTTGGTGAAGCTGTTGAGAAAGGAATCATTGCACACGAATTCCTTGCATACCAGATAGGGCTGACCAATCATTTCCTCCAGCGCATAGGAGTTGCAGGTGACAAACTGAGATTCAGGCAGCACATGAAAGATGAGATGGCACATTATGCCATTGATTGTTGGGATGCAGAGATAGAGACTGACAGGTTTGGATGGGTCGAAGTTGTCGGAATAGCAGACAGGACCGATTTTGACCTGAAGGCACATGCGGCTGTCAGCAAGACCGAGCTTTCCATTTACAGAGAATATAGCGAACCTAAAATGGTTACCCAATTCGTGGTCAAGCCCAATATGGGCAAACTTGGGCCGCTCTTTAAAGGCAAGGCAAAAAATGTGGCTGAAGCATTGAAGGCCCTGAGCCAGGAAGAACTGGAGCAGGACAACATCACAGTCATCATAGACGGTGAAGAGTTCACAGTTCCAAAAGATATTGTCGATTTTGCAGAAGAGACTGTGAAGATCAGCGGAGAGAACATCATTCCGCACGTCATAGAACCTTCCTACGGTATTGACAGAATATTCTATTCCACAATGGAGCATGCCTTTGAGGAAGAAATGGTTGCTGGCAAGGAAGATACCGAAGAGGAAGCAAGGATAGTGATGAGACTCAAGAAAGAGGTAGCTCCAGTGCAGGTAGCAATCCTTCCGCTTCTTACAAGAGAAGAACTCATCGGTCCGGCAAAGAGCATTGAAGTACAGTTGAAACAGAAGGGACTCCTCGTGTCCTATGATGATTCCGGAACCATCGGAAGACGTTACAGGAGAAACGATGAGATAGGTACGCCGTATTCAATCACAATCGACTACGACACCCTTGAAGACAACACCGTGACCATCAGGGACAGAGATAGCATGAAACAGGTGCGTGCCCCAATTGACGGAATAGCAGACCTGGTCTATGAAATGATTTACATGAACAAGGATTTTGAGAGTGCCGGAAAGGCACTCTAAATACTTTCACCTTGCTTAGCTCAGGTTTAAAAGTGTAAAGAGTGTATATATGGCAAACTCAGAGCCATAAATATGCCGGAATATATCAAACATCCTTTGATCAAAGCAGATGCTGTAGAGCAGCGGCTGTATCAGCTTGACCTGGCAGGCAAGGCACTTGATACATCCACACTGGTAGTTCTTCCCACAGGTCTTGGAAAAACAATCATATCTCTGCTTGTGATGGCCTCCCGGCTTGAGAAGTACGGGGGTAAAGTAATAGTCCTCTCACCTACAAAACCACTTGTTGAGCAGCATGCTTCTTTTTTCAAAAATGTTTTCAAACTGCCGGAAGAAGAGATTCTGACATTCACAGGCAGTGTCGGCCCGGCCAAAAGAGCGGACATGTGGAAAAGGGGAAAGGTCATCATTTCCACACCCCAGGTGATCGAAAATGACATACTGACAAAGAGAATAAGTCTTGAGGATGTCACCCACATAACTTTTGATGAAGCCCACAGAGCCGTTGGCAATTACGCTTATACATACATTGCTGAAAAGTACTTTGAAACCGCAAAGAACCCCTTGTGTCTTGCCATAACTGCAAGTCCCGGAAGCAAGGATGAAAAGATAGTTGAGGTATGCGAGTCACTACATATAGAATCAGTTGCTGTCAAAACAGAATCAGATAAAGATGTACTACCATACATTCATAAAAAAGAGATAGAATGGAAACGCATCAATCTGCCCGATGGCATGAAAGACATAAAGGACCTGCTTAACAAAGTGCTTGAGGACAGGTTCAAAAAACTCACTGAACATGGGTATCCTATATACAACCAGAAATACGTCTCAAAAAAAGACCTTTTAGGTCTGCAGGCAAAACTTCAGGGAGAACTAAGAGGGCTTCCGGACCCTTCCGTCTACGGAGCAATATCAATACTCGCAGAGATAATGAAAGTGAACCATGCAGTCGAGATCGTAGAAACACAGGGACTCGAATCACTGCGAATGTACATGGAAAGACTTGAAAATGAGGCTTACTCCAAAAGTGGGAGCAAAGCATCAAAACGTCTCGCTGAGGATCTCTACATCAGACAGGTAGCGCATCGAGTGAAAGACTGTGACCTTGAGCACCCCAAACTTGACTATGTGAAGAGAATAGTTGTTGAAGAACTTGAGAACAAGCCACATTCCAGAGTGATCGTCTTTGCAAACTACCGCGACACTGCTGAAATGATCACAAAAGCACTTTCAGAAGAAGAAGGAATACGTCCTGTAAGGTTTGTGGGCCAGGCATCGAAATACAAAGACAAAGGCCTTACACAGAAGCAACAGGTGGAGATAATCGAACAGTTCAAGGCCGGAGATTATAACGTCCTTGTGGCAACCTCTGTTGCAGAGGAAGGACTCGACATCCCATCCACAGATCTTGTTCTTTTTTATGAACCCATCCCTTCAGAGATCAGAAGCATCCAGAGGAAGGGCAGAACCGGAAGAAAACATGAAGGGCGTGTGGTTGTGCTTGTCACGAAGGGAACCCGGGATGAGGCATATTACTGGAGCAGCCTATCCAGAGAAAAAAAGATGCAAAGTAATATGAAACTACTTCAGGAAGCTATGCCTGCAAGGAAAAATAATTCTATTACAGAGGATTTTGCAGCCGACATTCCTGATGAGGATCAGAAGACACTGCTTGAGTATGATGGTGAAAACAAGAACATCAAAATAGTCGTTGACCAGAGAGAGATACGCAGTTCAGTTGCCCGCAACCTTGACAGAAATGGTACTGAGATAATCGTCAAAACATTAGAAGTCGGTGATTACATCCTTAGCGATCGCATAGCTGTTGAAAGGAAGGAATCCCAGGATTTTGTCAGTTCTCTCATAGATAAAAAGCTCTTCGAACAAATTGCAAACCTCTCCAGAGCATATGAAAAACCAGTGCTTATTGTTGAAGGCGAAAGCCTGTTCAACTGCAGAGGAATAAGTCCCAATGCAATTCATGGAACATTGGCCTCAATAACCCTTGATTTCGGTGTTTCTTTATTCTACACCAGGGATGCAGAAGACACCGCAGCCCTCTTGTCACAGATAGCAAAACGTGAGCAAGTGGATGAAAAAAGAGAAGTGAACATGCACGGGAAGAAATCTGCACTCATGTTGCCGCAACAACAGGAATATGTTATCTCATCGATATCAGATATCGGACCAAAGGCTGCACGCAATCTTTTACAACATTTCAGTTCAGTAGAGAATATTATGAAAGCAGATTATGAAGAACTGCTAAAAGTAGATAATATCGGACCAAAGACCGCAGCCAAGATCAGAGAGATTGTGGGCAGCGAATATAAAAAATAAAAAAGGATTAATTCAATCTTAAATCTGCATTACAGCAAGCCACGCATTTTAGCCACTGTATCCATACAACGGTCAATCATGTCAAGATAATCAATGATTTTCCTGACATCTTTTTCATCCTGCATCTCACTTGCCAGGGAGATCATCTTTTTAATCATCAGGGACTCAAGTTCAGGAACAGATAGTTGTACCGGAGCAACGGCCTTCACCGGTTTTTTTTCCTGCATATCTGAGCAGGAAGATTGGTCAGAGATTGCCGCAACCGGAGTTTCCTTTTCTTTTATAGAAGAAGGTCCGGTTATTGGAGATGAAGAGGTATCTGCAGTTGGAGGTGATTGCATGGCCCTGCGTGGGTCACGAATATCCTCACAAACTGGACAAAGGACACGCCCCTGATAACGGAAGAGAGGAGCACCACAATTATCACACTGTTGGGCCAGCATTGTACCTCCAATCTCAAGCATCTTAGATATTTTTATTACATTATCATCATTAGTATTTGACATTTTATCTCCTCGTTTTTCAAAACATATATAGCAATGAAAGTCTTTTTATAGAATATAATTATTTAGGAGTTAATTAAGCAATCTTATTTTAATTTCAAGGTTATCAAGGTGATCCTACATGTCAAGTTTTGAACAAGTTATTGATGAGTGCAAGCAGAAATTAGAGTATATCGCAAATGATAATTCAGTACCAAGGAATATAAGACGTTCTGCAAATGAAATTTTGGTTACATTAAGTAAAAAGGATGAACCCCTCTTTTTGAGAACATCATCCAGCATATCCATTCTTGAAGATATAAGCAACGACCCTAACATCCCGGTCCATACAAGGACACTCATATGGGATGTTGCAAGCCAGCTCGAGACCATCCCGGTCGACGAGTAGGCAAGCACAGGAAGTAATAATTATTATTTCCTTTTTTAATCTTTTTTGTTTTTGACTTTTATTACAACACGTGCAGTAATATATTTTGCATACATAATTGTTCGTTTTCACGCAAGCTTTCGAAAAAGTGTTTATACAAGGCTGCGAATGAACTAAAGGATTGTAATGATCAATAAAATTTCCAGCAGGATCAAGGATAATTTCGAGGAAAAAGATAAAGCAAGAGAGAGTACCTTATCGATTTCCAGAGATGTCGTACGTAATTGCAGGACTGCAATGTACAGCATACATAACAAGGATTTCAAAAAAGCCAGTTCACTCATTAAAAAGGCCGCAGAGATGCTTGAAAAAATAAACACTTTACTCCAAACTTATCCTGACATATATTTTGCCGGATTTCTGGAACATGCACAACAGGAATTTGTGGAATGTACGATAGTTTACGGGATACTCAACAAGGACAATGAGGATAAAGCCATACCCGGACCTGAAGAACTCAATGTAAGTGATGTGGCATACCTGAACGGACTGGGAGATGTGAGCGGGGAACTCAGAAGACATATACTTGACCTTATCAGAAAAGGATCACCTGAAGAAGGAGAATCCCACCTTCAATTTATGGAAGAGATCCATAATTGCCTTATGATGTTCGACTATCCGGATGCTATGACACATGGACTCCGTCACAAAACGGATACTACAAGATCCATTATAGAAAGAACGCGGGGAGACCTTACAAACGCAATACGCCAGCAAAAGCTGGAAAAAGCTATGAAGGACTTTGAAAATAGGATAAATTAAATTCATATTATTACTTTTAGAGGAAAATACATGAAATTCAATCCTGATGATATTAAGAAAGCAGCAAGCGAAGATTTTGACGCTGCATGGAATACAGGGAAGGATTATATCAGTGAAACAAAACTGAATGACCAATACCCACATATGACCCTCAAATACGGGAAACCACACCCTGTATATGACACCATCTCAAAACTTCGTGATGCATATATGAGAATGGGATTCGAGGAAATGATGAACCCACTCATAGTAGATGAGAGAGAGGTTCACAAGCAATTCAGCCATGAAGCACTTGCTGTTCTTGACAGGTGTTTCTATCTTTCAGGACTTCCACGCCCCAATGTAGGAATATCCGACGAACGTATCAGTAGTATCAGGCAGATTCTTGGTGATATCGATGATGAAGCCATTGAGACCATAAGGAAGATACTTCACGCATACAAGAAAGGAGATGTGGAAGGAGACGACCTTGTTCCTGAGATCGCTGCCGGAATCAGTGTTTCTGATTCACTGGTTGTTGAAATGATAGACCAGGTATTTCCTGAGTTCAAGGAACTCATCCCCCAGGCAACAAAAAAGACACTTAGAAGTCACATGACATCAGGCTGGTTCATCAGCCTTGCATCTGTCATCGAACGTGCAAATCCACCATTCAATTTTTTCTCCATTGATCGTTGCTTCAGGAGAGAGCAGGCTGAAGATGCGGCACGTCTCATGACATACTACTCTGCATCCTGCGTTATAATGGATGAAAATGTGACCGTCGACCATGGGAAAGCAGTTGCACAGGGTTTACTTTCACAGTTCGGTTTTGAAAAGTTCATGTTCAGACCTGACGACAAACGCAGCAAATACTATGTGCCTGACACACAGATAGAGGTCTTTGCCTATCATCCAAATCTGGTGGGTTCTAACACAAAGTACTCCGACGGATGGATAGAGATAGCAACCTTTGGTATTTACTCGCCTACAGCCCTTTCTCAGTACAATATACCCTGTCCTGTGATGAACCTCGGCCTTGGAGTTGAAAGACTGGCAATGATACTCCATGATGCAACTGACATCCGCTCACTTACATATCCACAGATACCACAATATTCTGAGTGGAAGATGACCGATAATGAGCTTGCAAGGACGACATATGTAGAGAATGTACCTGAAACTGCCCAGGGCAAAGATATCGTTAAAGCAATTGTAGCGGTTTGTGAGGAATATGCGGCAACCCCAAGTCCATGTGAATTCCCTGCATGGGAAGGAAGCATCAACGGAAAGACGGTAAAAGTGGCTGTCATCGAACCTGAGGAAGAGACAAAGCTCTGTGGACCTGCTGTGTTCAACGAAGTAGTTGCCTATGAGAGTGACATTCTGGGAGTACCTGACAACAAGAAATGGAGAAAGGTACTTGAAAATCACTCTGCAAGGACAGGTGTCAGGTTCCTGGACGCATTTGCCTGCCAGGCTGCAAAGGATATAGAGGATGCCGTTGCAAATGGTGAAAGTGAAGTTGAAACAAGAGTAAGGATAGTCAAGGTACCTTCTGAGATCAACATTCGTCTTGAACCTCTCGCACAGCGCTTCATCACCAGCAACAAAAAGAAGATAGACATTCGCGGACCTGTTTTCACGACTGTAAGAGCAATTATTGAGTAGAGTGAATTGAACTAAATATTCGATGCTGGTGCCTGAATGAACTCATGTAAATTCCCCAATATTGAATCACTTATGGACAATGGAGAGCCGGTGTGCATTACACTATCCGAAGAGGATAGTGACACATCGGACCTTCTTTATTGCGAACTTGTCCACAATGCAAGACATGGAGAAGCATCCCTCATAAGTCATCAACGATGCAGGCCTGGAGATTACGTACTTGGAATCAGCGAGAACAGCCCTGCAGATTACTATTTGAAATCCGGCAGATACAAAAATGCTAAAACCGCCGAAAAAGCAGCAAGCAATCTTCCCAGGATAAAAAGAGAATTCAAATCCTTAAGGATTGAGCCTTTGAAAGGGAACAAAGGAAAATTCGATGTACTTTTACTCTACCTCAAGCCGGAAAGTGCCATGAGGATTATACAGGCATATGCATATCATTTTGGTGAGGGCATAGAATCAAGATCAATTGGTGCAGCATCCATATGCGGTGATTGCACTGCAAAACCACTTCAGGAAGGAATTGGTATTTCTTATGGCTGCAAAGGTTCCAGAAAACATAGCAACTATGCTAATGAAGAAGTACCTTTAGGCATCAGATGGGAATTTGTAAAAACAATAGAAGAGGGATTAAAAAACATCCCTGCAACATTTGAATGAGTTTTTATTTTATCTGGCATTGTAGAGCGGAATCTCTTCCGCATCGACCTTTGTAGTTTCACCTATTCTGTTGTTCAGAACTTTACGCACACGTGCAGTGCACTTTGGGTCAAGCTGCAACCTTAGGCATGTAGTCTCACGTTCTTCATAATGAAGTTCATTGCTCTGTGTTATTCGGTGGGTTGATATCTGATGCTTGACCAATTTCGCAATTATTCCCATACTTCCGCCTGTGACGTCTTCGGGACTTGTGTGGGTAAGTAATAACATATCACCTACACTTGAATGCAGGGCAGCCATGAAATTGTAAGGGTTCCTTATTTCTATTGTAAGAAGTCTGTTATGCCTTAGCTCAGACATAACACGTTCAGATATTCCCGTTAAAGCAACATATTCCATGATATCACCCGTACATAGGGAACTCTTTTCTTGGTCCTGTTGGCTGTTCAGTAGATCTTACATCTTCAGCGAGCCGTTGCATCTCTATTTCGATCTTCTCAGCCTGTTCGATAAGACCTTCGGTGTCTATCTTGAAATCATATAGAAGGTTTAGTACATCAATTACCACTGCTGCTGCCCTTGGATCAGGATTCTGGCTCATGGTGGAACCAAGAAGACTTATTGCAGGCATTTTGCTTACGAAGCATTCGCCCATAATACTGCCGGATATACCTGAAATTGTACCCATCTGGAAAAGCTCCACTTTGTCCTTTATCCTTTCAAGCATTTCAAGGGTAGTCGCAGCACCAAAGACCTTGTGGTCTTCGCTCATGGTTGCAATACCTGCCAGAGAGACGATTTCTTTAACATTGATGGACTTTGCCCATTCCAGAAGAGCTTTACTTATATCATAGGCAACTACCGGATTTATGGGTATATCTGAGACGATCATTACCATATTGTGTTCTACGCTTTCATATATCCTCACAGGCATATTTATGAGGCCTTCATAAAGAACTGCAATCGGCGGGAAATGTCTCGAGTCAATGGACCCCATATATTCCATCTTCAATTCATCGATAATCTGCTGGCTTGCAATATTTCCTACAAGACCAATGCCCGGAAAACCCTCTATCAAAACAGGATTTTCTGATTTTATATCTGCGGTTATGATCTTTACATTGTTATTATCATAATCTGTTACTGCCAAACTATCACCTTTCAAAAATACGACTTGCTAAACTCCCTTATATTAATATAACAGCCAGCTTATAGATAAGAGCATCGTTTGCTGCATAAATTAAACATATATGCGGACGATAAGAGGTAATTTCCTTATCTGGTACATGAGATTTAAAGAAGATAAAAAACTGCCATCACTGATACAGTGTTAAATTTGTGAAGGCAGCCCGGAGTACATCAAAAATCCCAAACATGCTTGCATTAATGGATACTTTTACAAATATACTCTTATTTTAAAGCAAACATGCCCTTCGTGAATATAACATAAGCTTCATCGCCGTTTGCTGTCCTCATTTCTATTAGTTGATTCTACTTTAATCTTGATTTGAAATATTCGTTAAAAGGTATTAGATCATTAATTTTCATAACTAGCATAGGAATGGGCAAACCTTCATTCAGCTTGCTGTCAAAAGAACAATGCAATTGTTCGAAGGCATCAATCGTTTTTGCAGGAAAAGGTTGCTTTAGCATATGGTCTGAATATTCGATATAGTCTTCGAATATATTTGCCCTCATATCACATGGAAATAAAAGCAACGCATCTGGCATAGTTGTGAGATTAAACGGAAACAATCGGCACATAGTTGGTCTCCTATCATATACGGTGCACTTACCAGATTCCAAAAAGGGGCAAGGAGGAGATAGTTTGTAATGAAGTTCTCCGCCTTCAATGAAGGATTCGATCTTATCGGTCTTATCCTTTGGTACTTGCCCTAATATTTTTATATCATATTCATCCAGATTGATATCTACTATTTTGCAGCAAATCGCAGGACACGTACATGGCCATGAATAGTGCGAAAATATTTCCTGAACTATTTTAAAAAAGGTAAATCACTTAAGGTTCTTTTTTCGTACATAATAAAAAAATCAATGGACAACTATATGAGTATTTCTAAACGTCACACCATGAGTAAATCCTGTATTTTAACCACCGCTACATTTTTTGGTTATTGATATTACCCCCGCCATTCGAATGACTTAGTTCGAACCACGAATCACCAGAATACTTCATGGAAAGCAAAATAATCCCCCCACAAATATTCTTATGACATTAAATTAACAAAATAAACAACTCCAAAGCAATTGGAATTTGCCGCTAACTCCATAAACATATATAAAAGAGGAGCACTGTTTTATTCTTAAACTTGAAATCATGATCAAAGGTGATAATATGGAAAAGACGATCACATACTTTAACGAAGTAGGAAAAGCAAACACCGAAGAAGTAATGAAATTATCTGCAAAAAGGGCTGCAGAACTTGGCATCAAGCATGTCGTACTTGCAAGCACAAGCGGAGAGACCGCACTCATAGCTGCAGAGGCATTCAAGGACCAGGATGTAAAAATCATTGCCATAACCCACCAGTATGGACTTAAGGAAAGTGGGAAGTGGGAAGTCGATGAGGAAAAACTGAAACAACTGGAAGAGCTTGGAGTTGTGATGACAACCCAATCCCATATGTTCTCAGGTGTTGAGCGTGCAATCTCAAAGCGCATAGGTGGTGCCAGCCGCATTGATGTAATATCAGACACATTACGTGCAGTTTTTGGAAAAGGCTTCAAGGTAGCACTTGAATGCGCAATGATGGCAGCAGACTCAGGTCACATACCCGTGTCCCCGGATACTGAGATAATTGCGATCGGAGGAACAAGATGGGGTGCTGACGTATCTGTAGTTGTAAGACCTGCACATTCATTTGACTTCTTCAGCCTTCAGGTAAGAGAGATAATAGCAATGCCAAGGGCAAAAGAAGAACCAAAGTAACTATAATCGTTTTTTATTATTAATGGGAACTAATTCCCATCGTCTTTTTTTGTAGTATCATTATCTTTGTCTTCAATCTCATTCATCAATTCAGCTTTGCTTGCCTCTTTATTCATGTACAATGTAGATTTCATGAAATAGGCTGTTAAAAGAACGAAGATAACAAAAGCTGCTACAGCAATTAAAATGACAGTAAGTAAGTCCATAAAAAAGAGAAAAAAAGTACCTTAGCGGTACTTTACTGTGGCTTCTCATAGAGAGCTGTCTTGGTCATCTGGTGGCCTTTCTTAGCGTGGGGCTGCCTGAAGACACTGTCGTTTGATTTCTCAACCTCTCTTGCGTCGATTGCCAGCTGTGCTGCTGCGCGCATCATCTCATGGCCTGCTGCTGTTGTGAGGGTGACCTGCTCGATCTCCTTCATCATGAAGCATGCAGGGAAGTTGATCTTTGCGACCATATCAGCCATGTGAAGAGCTGCAAGTGCCTTTGCCTTTGCGTATGGGTTGTTGAAACCTGCTCTCTCAATGCACTTCTCTGGCTTTGCGAGAATGTGTGGAAGTTCGAGTGCCTTGCCTTCGTCTGCCTGTGCGGCAACTTTGTCGAGCTCTTCCTGAATGAGCCTTACAACACCACATGTTGAAAGTACTTTCATTGCATCTGAGTTAAATGAAGCCATCTCTACAGCATCAAGGAATTCTGTCTTTGCGCCGATAAGTGGGTCAACGGTCATGATAATATAACCAAAGCCTGCTTCTTCGAGTGCTGCACGGTCGTCCTTCTTTGTTGGACCGTCTGAGATTATGATACATGGAACATCCTTGTATATCTCACGAGCTGCTGTTGGACCTGGTGCGCTTGAGTTTGGGCTGATCATCACGTAGAAGTCAGCATCGAATTTCTTGAGTTCTTCTGTTGCTGCTGCTTCGGCTTTGCCCATTTTAGGACCGGTTCCAAAAGAACGGATAGTAATTCCTTCTCTTGCTGCAATCTCATCCTGAACGAGGTCTATAACCTGGCTCATACCTAAGTTACCGAGTTTAATAAATCCAATCTTTGCCATGTAAAATCACAGTAGTGCAATGGGCAGTGTAGCATATATTATTTTTGGAATGGAGCTAATGGAATATATCATCCTGAAAAAATGATTACATATATAGTGGTTCTGCCCGAAAACCTTAAAAGCAATGTAGCGTATTTCAAAACAATCTCGGCACTTAAATACTGTTTCAATACGGGATTGAAATTCCAGGTTTGATGAAGTGAGTCGTACCAGCAATAATTCTCATAGGATAAAGTTAGTAGTTTTTGATATGGACAGCACCCTTATTGACGCTGAGACCATTGACGAACTCGCACATGCGGCAGGAGTGGGAGACGAAGTCGCTTCCATAACAGAAAAAGCAATGCGCGGAGAACTTGATTTTTCCCATGCACTTTTTGAGAGAGTAAGACTACTAAAAGGACTTTCACTCGATAACGCGCATGATGCGCTTGACAAAATGCCTTTCATGCCCGGTGCAAAAATACTCGTCGATTACCTGAAATCCCATGGGTATAAAACTGCAATGATATCCGGTGGATTTACCATAGCTGCAGAGCGAGTTGGTGAAACACTTGGAATGGATCATGTAGTTTCAAATGAACTACTGGTAGACGAAGGATGTCTGACAGGAGAGGTAAGGGGACCTCTTACAGGACAATGTTCCAAGGAACACGTTCTTGAAGAAATTTCCCGGAAATATGGAGTAGAACCTGAAGATTGTATCGTTGTTGGTGACGGCGCCAATGACATATGCATATTTAAAAGAGCAAAATATGCCATAGCTTTTAATTCCAAACCAATTCTCCATGAGCATGCTGATATTGTCATAACAGAAAAAAACCTTGAAGCAGTTATACCGGTAATCCAATTACTGGAATCGGAAAAAGGCCAAGTATCGTGCATTAGAGATGCATGAAATGCCAGCTCTTTTGCTGGATCGGGAGGATACATAAGAAATGATAAAAGAACTGAACGACAAGAAGACTGAGCTTAGAACCCAGTCCGAAGAATATAAAGAGAAACGTAACGGGCTTAACGCAGAGGCAAGCACACTTGCATCAAAGCGAAATGAGCTGAACAAACAGACCAAGGACCTTATCAACGAAGCTCAGGAATACAAGGTACTCCGTGATGAGAACAACGAGAAGGTAAAGGAAAACAAAGTACTCCGCGATGAGGTCAACAACAAGGCAAACGAAGTATTTGCTAAGATAGACCAGATACGCAATGAGAACAACCTTGGCGGCCCTTCGATCAAAGATATCCGCAAGGAAATCGACAGGCTCGAGTTTGCACAGCAGACAGAAGTCCTCACAACCAACAAGGAAAGAGAACTGGTCAACAAGATCACTGAACTCCAGAAGCAGTATGTTGTAAAGAAACAGCAACTTGAAGGAAATGAAGAACTCAAGACACTGTTGACAGAAGCACAGGAGATCAGGGACGAAGCTTCAAATCATCACGCTACACTTTCAGAGTATGCACAGAAGGCACAGGAATATCATGACAAGATGATCACTACCTTCAAAGAAGCCGACAAGATTCGCGCAGAATCTGATGCTGCTCACAAAGAATTCGTTCAATTCCAGGAAAAAGCTGACGAACAGCACAAACTCTTCATTGCAGCCCAGAAAGAGATCCGAGACATAGACAAGGAACTCCGCAAGATGAAGAAAGGAGATTTCGATGGAAAGAGAGAAGCTGCCAGAGCAGATGCACGCAAGGATGCAGAAGACATCTTTGATAAGTTCAAGTCTGGTGAGAAGCTTACCATGGAAAACCTTATGGCACTCCAGAGATCAGGCTTCCTGAAATAATCAAAATTAAGAGGGTGATCTTCACCCTCGCTCAACTGTTTTTTATTTAAAATTATTTTTCAGCAAAATTATTGTTCGAGTCCAAGGTGGACTTTTCTAAATTCTGAATCCCTCATAAGACAGGGACCTGAAGTAAAAACAGGGTCTTTGTATATCTTATTCCATATCGATGCTAAAGGTTCATCGTGAATATTACCATATGGTTTTGGCATACATGCACATGGAAGTACATCACCTTCAGGAGTTACATGAAGCCATTTCCTGCCTGCAAAACATCCCATTTTTCTTATGATCTGAGGAATGGGGAAAATGCGCGGTCCTTCGGCATGAGATGTACGCTCTACAAAATCATCGAACTTTTTCAGGCCTTCGGGTGAAAGGACTTCATTCCCATGGTCCAGCCACCTTCCGGTAGGAACGATCTCATAGAAAGAGAGTTCATGCACACCCAGCTCTTTTGCAAGCTCATAAAAATCATCAAGCTCATCAACATTTCTTGGCGAAAGAACAACATACATACCAACTAAAAGACCGGCATCCAGACCGTTCTTTATGGCATTTACGGCATCATTGAATACACCAGGCCTTCCACGCATAAAATCGTGCCCTTCTTCGTTTGCACTGTCAAAACTCACGCTTAGCATGGAAAGACCGGCATCCTTAAGGCTTGATGCACGCTGCGGAGTCATCCCCACACCAGATGTGAACAGACCCGCAATTGCGCGTGAACTATCTACATAACTGATGAGCTCTTCAAGGCCATCATATAACAAAGGCTCGCCACCATCGAATATAATGAGAGTGGTGCCCATATTCTGAGTCTGGTCGATGACACTCTTAACAACATCAGGACTGAGCCGTGCTTTATTTTTAGTATCCGGTAAAGCGCAGTGAATGCACCTGTTAGGACACTCTTCTGTAATTGAGATTGTGATCTGTTCCGGAATGAATTTACCCCTCATTGCACTCATCTGACTTGATACAAGCCGGTCAAATGCCTTGCTGGGTATAGGAGGCATCCAGGTGGAGTATATTAACTGATCATTTTCCACTTTTGAGGGTTTTGTATCCTCAAATATCTCCATCATCTCTGAAACATAAGAACCCATTATTGAGGAAGCAATGCCAGAGGTCTTCATCTTGACCCGATCATTCACTATCTGAGCATATACCTTAAAAAAAGGATTTTTGTAAAAATAATATTTGTTCTTCATCGCTCATTTCGTCCTGAAGATTGCCCTATATGAAAGTATGGAAGATGGATTATTTTTCAATATCAGCTTGGATATCTGTAACGCCTGATTAAAAGGACTTCCGCCAAGTACCTTCAAGTCCTCTCCTTCAAATACCTTCATCATCTCATCGATCTCCTTGTCAGTCATTTTCCTGAGAGTCTCCATGGCAAACCTTCCAAGGTAATACTCTGTCCTGTATTCAGCGTTCCATTTTGTTCTGTATTCAGAAAGGAAGCTCTTTGACAGATTACCTTTTGCAATTGCATCAGCTGCAACATCACCGCACATCTGCCCTGCATGCATACCATATCCGATGCCCGACTGGGCAGCAGAACCACCCACCACCATCACACCGTCAGCAACTATATCACCAGGAATTGCAACGATCGGATCACCACCTACTGTTTTACTGATAATCTTGACTTCATCAAGACCCTTCAGTTCCTTGAACCTTTCAAGCCAATCATCGAAGAAGTCAGAAACATCCCTTCCATGTCTTCGAACATACATGCCAAGGGTTGCCCTGTTCCCGCCACATGGTGAATAAGTGGATTTCCATCCAGGAGCATGATTACCAACATAATATTCAAACAGCTCAGGTTCACCAATTCCTTCTGCTTCTATCTCTGCTTCAAGGGACCAGGCAATGTCCTGTGGATATTTGATAGGTTTCATTCCAAGAAGGGCACTTATTCTGGAATTAATACCATCTGAAACAATTACGAGTTTGCACTTGATCTTGCCCTTTGATGTACTTACTACAAATCCCCCAGCAGCCCTTAGAACATTAAGGACCTCAATGCCGAAGCGAACATCTGTACCTGCCTCTGCAGCCTGATGAATATAGAATTCATCGAACTTCTTGCGGTCAAGGAAGTAAGCATCACCTTCAAAGATGACATTTCTGCCAGAAGGTGCTACTATATAGGCACCTTTGAGGTTTTTGATGACATAACTCTGGTCTACTTCCTCACCTGTGCGGTCAAACATTCCTTTGAAAAATGTGTTTGCCGGATGTGTGGGGACACCTGCAGCTTCTTTTTTATCAAGCAGGATTACTTTACAACCTTTAGCTGATGCATTCCTTGCTGCCATGACACCAGCAGGGGAAGCTCCTATTACAATGATATCTGCATCCATTTTGAACCTCGGGAACAACTAATTATTACCATAATATGCCGGAATATGCCGGAACAAGTATGCAAAGTATTACATCTAGTATAAGAGAACCAAACATGATGCCCCTGTATCTGGAGCCCTGGAGAAATAGCCTGCCTCCACGTTCTTGTGTCGGGTTCTTAATAAAATCAAAAGACTGTGTGAGCATCCACCCACCTGCAAGCATTGCGCCTGCAAAATATATGGGTCCGATCTTTGCTGTAAGTCCGATTGCAATAGAAGCTATTACACCTACAACCCACATGAGAGTTACGAACTTTGAGGTTGCCGGAACCCCAAAAGTAACTGGAAATGTCGGTGCTCCTCTGGCCCTGTCACCTTCTACATCCCTGGCAACACCGGAAAGAGTGAAACCCCAGTCAGTGAAACACATCATCAAACCAAGGAATATAGCAGGGAGGGGAAGTATGGAGCCATAATCAGGACCCTTTAGAATTCCGGCCGGATCGAATGCCAGCCAGATACCTATAGGCACAAGCCCGTAAGCTATTCCCACAGGCACAAAACTGAGAAATGTCATTCTTTTTGCAAGTTTTGAGTATACACTTATAGTTACGACTGCTATCACCAGAACCACAAATGATTCAGGATTCAGGTAGAGGGCTGCTATGCTTGCAATTAAGAACAGCACACCTGCATACTTCATAGCTTGCTTACGGCTGAGTTTATTGGATACAAGAGGACGATTTGGAAGGTTAATCGTGTCTATATCGACATCACAGCAGTCATTATATACATAGGAACTTGTGATCGCCACATAACCTCCGATAACAGCTATAATAAAGAGCACTAGTTCCGGAAACGCACCTGTTGCAAGATAAGAAGCAAGTAAAGCACTTGCAGCAGGAAGAGCAAAATCCATATCCGCTATTTCCGGCCTTAACATTTCAAGATAAGGATTTCGTGTTTTAGAGCCTGAAGTCGAAACCAAGTATATCATCACCAATAGATTATAGGTTCTAATCTTCGGTATTGTATATTAGTATTAGGGTAGTGTGGATTAAAAAATAGGATTGTGCTTAAGATGAAAAAATAGAAACTATCTGAATATCCACAGCATAAATTAAAGATATTCAGATGTATTCTCAAAAATACAGATCACTCATTCTTCGGAGGAACAATTGTAAAATTATCAAATTCTGCAAGTTTCTCCACCAGAGGATGATCGAACCTGTCATTCATCAGGAACGTGAAGGTTGCCTTAGGGTTCAGTTCCACAAGCTTGATGGTGTTCTGATAGGCAGTTTCAAGTGATTCATAGTCAGGGGTCCTTACAACCTCTGCGTTGAACGGATAGACCTCTGCAAGCTCCTGTGGATAAGAGCCGAATGGTGGTTTGAATATCATGACATTGTCATAGTCACTGTCCTTCTTTGTCGGGTATGCCCTTATGAGCACAGAACCTTCTATGGTAAGTCTTTCAAGCTGTTTGTTGAAACGCAGAACTTCAGGACGCCTGGCAGACTCCGGACCACAGTAGAATAGTGTGGATTTTGATGACGGGTCACACTGTTCCAGCCACGGAGAATAAGTGTACATCTGCTTCAATGCTTCCAACATTCTTGGATGCGACCTGCACCTTTGTTCCACAAGTTCAAGGAGATTGCCTTCCCATATAGCTTGCTTGACCTCACGTACCTCTTCAAAAGTTACGTAAAGATTGTGTCTTGCAAGAAGCTCAGTACAGTTGTGGGCTTTTTTCAGCTCTTCTGCACTGTGAGCTATACATACAGGACATGAGCACGGCAGATACATAAGCTGGTCTACATGATATGTTCCTCTGGAAGTGATGTAACGCCTGTCTTTTGCATAAAGAGCATAAGCAGCCGAATCAAACAAATCACAACCAAGGGCAACAGCAAGTCCGAACATCATTGGATGTCCTGCACCGAACAGATGGACAGGTGCTGTTGGGTCAAGTCCTTTCTTAGCTGAAGCAATTACATCAACAAGGTCAGAATAACGGTAAGATTCCATCAACGGAACCACAGCTCCGAATGGATAGACATCAAAGCCTACTTCTGAAAGCTCCCGGGCACACTCCTCACGGAGATCCTTGTAAATAGCGCCCTGCACCGGACCTGCCAAAAGCATATCACCTTTTACAAGTTCCTTTGCTTCCTTAAGGCGCTGTATTGTGATATCCATATCTTCCTTTGCCTTTTCATAGGGCACATCAGGGTGTGTGGGAATATCCAGAGGAACGCAAATGTCAGTTCCTATCTTTTGCTGAAAATCAATAATCATCTCGTTTGTGACCTCAACCTCACCATAGACTGATAACTGGAATGAGCCGGAGTCAGTCATAAGAGGACCATCAAAATCAAGAAGTGCATGAAGACCGTCTTTGAGTGCCTTTTCCCTTAATTCGTCCTTACGGTAGATGATGTATGAATTCGTGATAAGTATCTCAGCACCAAACTCTCTCATCTCAGAGGCTTTTATTGTCTGGATATTAGGATTAATAACTGGCATTACAGTAGGGGTTTCAACCACTCCGTGGGGGGTTGTGAGCTTACCGATACGCCCTGCTGCATCCTTATGGATAATATCGAATTTTGATGACATGAGCTTTTAGATGATAGTTAAGATATATTTAAGCTTCCTTTCAGGAACTTAAAATCAGAATTTAAAATTGCTTTTTTTAGATTGACCAATGGAGATAATGGAGATATATGAAATTTGTTTCCAGACTAAATCAGGGTCAATGATTCCCATCACCATATGCATGCACAATCAAAATAACAATAAAAGATTGTAAGAATCAATAATATCAGAATAACAAATAGATTAGTTAATGTTAAAATCAATTTAGAAAAAAGAAAGTAGTAGTTAGTGTTGAGTGAGTTGGCAGCGATCCAGAGTTCCCGAAGACTCTCATACTTCAGTACAGTAAGGAACGCTGGCGGGCTTATCTTCTGTGTTCGGGATGGGTACAGGAATTGCCCCGCCGCTATGGCCGCCAATCTCTCTCATGATGAATTTTAAACGGTAAAGCCAAGGTCCGGATTCGAACCGGAATGGAATCGCTCTGCAGGCGATTGCGTAGCCGCTCCGCCACCTTGGCAATGAGCGATTCATGAATGAATCCATTGCATTTATACTTTACCATAAGGTCATGTATATTAAACATGCACATATCAGATTTCGCCTGGACAAAGCAAGACGGACAGGCACGGATGATTAGTAGCCGCGGACTGAACACCTCGTTGCCTTGGTGCTTACATCCCGACCCTATCAAACCGGTCTTGTACCGGAATCCTTAACGTAGTCTCTTTTCAAGTCAGATTTCGAGCTTAGATGCATTCAGCTCTTATTCCTTAGCGCGTAGCTGCTCAGCAATGCCCTGTCGGACAACTGATACACCAGTGGCGCCGCTACTCTGTTCCTCTCGTACTAAAAGTAGCTTACCCTCAGACTACAGACACCTCTAGTAGATAGTAACCGACCTGTCTCACGACGGTCTAAACCCAGCTCACGATCTCCTTTAATAGGCGAACAACCTCACCCTTGGCCGCTGCTGCACGGCCAGGATGGAAAGAACCGACATCGAAGTAGCAAGCTGCCGGGTCGATATGTGCTCTTGCCGGCAACAACTCAATTATCCCCGGGGTAACTTTTCTGTCATTTTTGACTCGCACCAAGCGAGTACAAAAGTTCGCTAGAACCGACTTTCGTCTCGTCATCCACTACTGTGCTGAATAACGTCAGGCTGACTTATGCTCTTGCACTCTTCAGTGGGTTTCCGACCCACTTGAGTCAACCTTTGTGCGCCCTTGATATCTTTTCAAGGGCGTCCCGCCCCAGGCAAACTGCCCACCTATCGGGGTCCTCCTCTCGGAGTTAGGGTCGTAATTTCAGAAGGGTAGTGTCCCAATGGCGACTCCACCAATGCTGGCGCACCGGTTTCGACGTCTCCTACCTACACTGTACATCCAAAATCACAACCCAACGACAGGCTGCAGTAAAGCTCCACGGGGTCTTCACTTCCCCCTAGAGGTCTCTAGACTGTGCACTAGAAAGTAAGCTTCACCGGACTCTGGCTAGGGACAGTAGAGCTCTCATTGATCCATTCATGCAAGTCGCCAATTAAGCGACAAGGTACTACGCTACCTTAAGAGGGTCATAGTTACCCCCGCTGTTTACAGGCCCTTCGATCCGTTGAACCGGAGTTTCAGGTACCTGCACTGAGCAGGATTCAGAGATCGTACTAGCCCTTACGGGTTTGCGATCTCCTATGTTGATATTAGACAGTTAGAGCTCTCTTGTCACTGCGACCTGCTGTCTTCACAGCAGGCACTCCTTCTCCCGAAGTTACGGAGCTAATTTGCCGAATTCCCTTAGCCAAATTGTATCCGACACGCCTTAGCCTTTTCAGCTAGGGGCACCTGTGTCAGTTCTCGGTACGGACCCTTGACTTCCTTTTCACGGGTTCCCGGGTGCAGCTGACTTTCGCCATAACACATTCGCCCGCTTCTCGCCATTACGGCTCTCCACGGGATTAGGTGCTTAGACGGCGCGACGGCGCCGCTCAACCTGCCCAAAAACGTCAGTTTATTGTCAAGAGGTACAGGAATATTAACCTGTTTCCCTTTCGGCGTACTCGAATTACGGTACGTCTTAGGACCGACTAACCCTCGGCTGACGATCATTGCCGAGGAAACCTAGCCCCTTCGGCGGATAGGATTCTCACCTATCTATGCTGTTACTATTACCAGGATTTTCGTTTCCGCACGGTCCACAGGACTTCACAGCCCTGCTTCTGCCCGAACGCAACGCCTTCCTACGAGATTACCTTGCGGTACTCCGTGGTATCGGTGGTCGACTTGAGCCCCGTCCATTTTCGGGGCCCCAAACCTCGACTGGTGGGCTGTTACGCACTCTTTAAAGGATAGCTGCTTCTAAGCTAACCTTCCAGCTGTCTAGGGCTTAGGACGCCCTTTAGTATTAACACTTAGTCGACACTTGGGGACCTTAACCACGGGCTGGGTTTTCTCCCTTACGGACTACAGGCTTACCCCAGTAGTCCGGACTCCAACTTTCTTAGACGACGGTGAGTTTGGAGTTTGACAAACGGCTGAGGGATTTCTCCCCCGGGACCATCAATCAGTGCTCTACTTCACCGACTATCTCCAGTTAGGTCATGCTACGACATGTTTCGGAAGGAACCAGCTGATGCCGGGTTAGATTAGCCTTTCACTCCGAGACGCAGGTCACACGAATGATTTGCAGATCAATACCGCTTGCGGTCCTCCACGTAGCTTTCGCCACGCTTCAACCTGCCCACGCCTAGATCACCCGGCTTCGGGTCGTACCCTAATGACTCCACGCACTTGTATACGCCGCTCCTCACCTTGCGGTTGCGAGCATGTTGCTTTCGCTTCGGCTTCCTATGTAAAAAGTTAGCCATCGCCATTTGAATACACTCCCTGGCCCGTTCTTCAAAACGTAAGATATAACATTGGCAATAATGCCCGTACTGCAGCCTCGCGGCTGTTTCCTTCGCATTAAAGATCCTTTAACGCTATATCGCTCCATCACCTTCAGGTTTCAGGCACTTTTAACCTCCCTTCTTGGGGTACTTTTCAGTTTTCGGTCACCCTACTAGTTCACTATCGGTCTCAAGAAGTATTTAGTTTTGGAAGTTGGTGCCTCCCAAATTCACGCGAGAATTCCAACTCACGCTACTCAGGCTATAATCCGGATCCTTTAATCGTTATCTAAGTGACTATCACACTCTATGGTTTAACGTTCCAGAAAAATTCGATTTCGATTAAGTGGGATCTTTAGAAAAAGCCTACAACACCACATCTCCCACATGTTACCAGTGGGATTCAGTTTGAACTGTACCGTGTTCATTCGCCATTACTAACGGCATCTCTTCGATTTCTTTTCCTGCCCCTACTAAGATGCTTCAATTCGGGGCGTTCCCGATCAGTATTGATCAACACACAAAATGTGTTAGGAAGACCCATTAGGAAATCCCAGGTTCATAGGCTCCATGCACCTACCCTGGGCTTATCGCAGCTTGGCACGTCCCTCATCAGCTCTTGAGCCGAGCCATCCACCTGAAGGCATAATTACCAGAGTCCATCTCACTTTGTCCAGTGAGCGTCTGATATATGCATGCATATACACGATCTCATTGCAGCTGTCGTTGCTTCAGCCACTTCATCCTTCCCCGAAGAAATTACTCTCCAGGTGCACTAATAATGGACTTGTTGGGATTCGAACCCAAGGCCTCCGCCTTGCAAAGGCGGCGATCTTCCAACTGATCTACAAGCCCCTCGTGGATTCCATTCTTAATGAATCCATGTAACTTTTTTCGGATTTGGCAGTTTTTCGATTTCTGACCGGTTGTGGTGATCGGCTTTATGCCGATCTGCTTAGGAGGTGATCCAGCCGCAGATTCCCCTACGGCTACCTTGTTACGACTTAACCCCCCTTGCGAAATTTAGGTTCGAACACGGCACAAGGTCCGTGCCCTCACCCATACCTCACTCGGGTGGTTTGACGGGCGGTGTGTGCAAGGAGCAGGGACGTATTCACCGCGCTATATTGAAACGCGATTACTACGGATTCCAGCTTCATGAGGGCGAGTTACAGCCCTCAATTCGAACTAAGGCCGGGTTTATGAGATTACCAACCCCTTTCGGGGTAGGAACCCATTGTCCCGGTCATTGTAGCCCGCGTGTAGCCCTGGAGATTCGGGGCATACTGACCTACCGTAGCCCGCACCTTCCTCTGGTTTAGCACCAGCGGTCCCCACAGAGTACCCATCATCCCGAAGGATATGCTGGCAACAGTGGGCACGGGTCTCGCTCGTTGCCTGACTTAACAGGATGCTTCACAGTACGAACTGACGACGGCCATGCACCTCCTCTCAGCGATTCAGGTAAGACCTTCAGCCTGACCTACATATTGCTGTCGCCCCAGGTGAGTTTTCCGGCGTTGAGTCCAATTAAACCGCAGGCTCCACCCGTTGTAGTGCTCCCCCGCCAATTCCTTTAAGTTTCAGCCTTGCGGCCGTACTTCCCAGGTGGCTCGCTTCACGGCTTCCCTGCGGCACCTGAAACGGTCGCACCGTCCCAGACACCTAGCGAGCATCGTTTACGGCTGGGACTACCCGGGTATCTAATCCGGTTCGTGCCCCCAGCTTTCGTCCCTCACCGTCGGACCCGTTCTGGTAAGACGCCTTCGCCACTGGTGGTCCCACAAGGATTACAAGATTTCACTCCTACCCCTGTAGTACCTCTTACCTCTCCCGGTCCCAAGTCTGACAGTATCCCCCGGAAGCCTAACAGTTGAGCTGTCAGATTTCCCGGAAGACTGATCAAACCGGCTACGGACCCTTTAGACCCAATAATAGTGGTCACCACTCGGGCCGCCGGTGTTACCGCGGCGGCTGGCACCGGTCTTGCCCGGCCCTTGCTAACACATGCTATTTACACATGTGGACAGCCAACATAAGATGCTGGCACTCAGTGTCCCCTTATCGCGGTTTCCCGCATTGTAAAGTTTTCGCGCCTGCTGCGCCCCGTAGGGCCTGGATTCATGTCTCAGAATCCATCTCCGGGCTCTTGCTCTCACAACCCGTACCCGTCGTCGGCTAGTAGGTACACTACACCCACTACAACCTGATAGGCCGCAGATTCATCCTAAGGCGCCGGAGCTTTGAGCCACAGATCATTCCAGATTCTATGGCTTATCAGGTATTATCACCAGTTTCCCGGAGTTATGCCTGACCTTAGGGCAGATTATCCACGTGTTACTGAGCAGTACGCCATGTTCACGAAGAACATTTGACTCGCATGGCTTAGTCGCACACTGATAGCAGTGACCTCTGGCAGGATCAACCAGAATTGTTGATCTCACACAAAAGTTTAATGCATTTTGGAAGTCATTTAAGGAATTTTTAGGAAAGAACTCTCACTAGAGAATTTCTTTACTTTGCACATTAGTTGGTTAATTCCTTATTTAGGTAGTATATTAGACACTACCGGTCAGAATTAACCGAACTGCCAAATCCAACGTCAGGCAAGAAATAACTCTTGCCTCCACTTAATGAAAGGCGGTGATTGTAAGTGTTTTTGCGCATTCACGCGGACTCCTTCAAAGGACACCATCCTATATATATCTTCCGAATCAAGAGATTCGAAAGCAAAGAAGGAACCTTTGACGAATAAGTCACCCATCCACTACCCACTCGGATTATAACATTATATTTTAATCTTATATGGGATTTGCGGTAGATACAAATTCACACCAACTGAATAGACAACTTACCTAGGCAAGCATCCACCCGCATCGGAGGGATTTCATAGATGCACACCATATGATATAAACATAACGTATTTAATTAATTTCGTTGTAACTATTCAGCCTGGCACGATTTGCCTATTGGTACTGATTTCATCGAAATAGAGATGTCTGCTCACTAACAATCTAACAATCAAAAAAGCAATCAATAGCAACAATCAAAATAAATGATCCTAATGAAATTTACGTTTCAACTTTTTGTCAAGATTGTTATTGATAGCGTTTTTATCAGGCTGAATAGTTACATTTCGTTTTTATTTAAACAACTAACTCCCTGATTTGAAAATATAAACCAAAACACAAGCAGAGATACGCAAACTTTAACAATATAAGTGACATAGCAGTACTCTAAATCATATATGAAGAACAAGGTGTCTGCCTGCAATAGAAAAAGAAGAACAGTAATGCAGATACGACAGATGATTAACTGGCCATCAGGACATCCTAGAATGAGAAGAACGATGTTATATTATATCCACTCACAGGTAAAATCTAGGGATCTTAAAGAATACCTGGAAGGATAGACAGGAAACATGAAAAAAGAAGTAACCAAGAAAGTGAAGCGTATAGACACAGAAGTCGATAAACTACGCATAAAGCGCAAGGACACAGATACGCTCAAAGTAACAGACAATGTATTTGACGATCCCACCCTGAAAACTCTTTACACACTATCCAATAAAGGAATACTCCGAGCCATGGGAGGTCCCATAAGCACCGGAAAAGAGGCAAATGTCTTCCTTGCAGAGGGAGAAGACAAAGACATCGCAATTAAGATATATAGAATATCATCAAGCACGTTCAACTCAATGGAAGACTACATTTTAGGAGACCCACGTTTCAGGAACGTGAGACATTCCAAACGTGATATTATTTTTGCATGGACAAAAAAAGAGCAAAGAAACCTTATACGTGCAAAGGAAGCAGGTATTCGAGTCCCCGAACCCATTGTGGCTGAACGTAATATACTGGTAATGGAATTTATGGGAGAAGATGAAAAGCCATACCCTCAGCTAAAAGATGTCCGTCTTGAAAAAGAAATGGCAAGAACAGTATATGATACAATTGTAAATTACATAGACCTTCTATACAACGAAGCAAATCTTGTACATGGAGATCTAAGCGAATATAACATTTTAATAATTCCTGAAACAGGCGAACCTGTATTCATAGACATGGGACAATCGGTAACTAGTGAACACCCCCGTTCAAGGGAATTCCTGCTAAGAGATATAGAGAACATCATACGTTACTTCAAAAAATACGGCATTGATGAAGATTCACAGCAATTATATTCATCAATCAGGAACAAAGAATAAAGATACGAATTATGGATTTATAATTATCAAAGGTAGATTTAGATGACACATATTAAAGTTCCTAAAGAGAGAGTTGGCGCCATAATTGGGCCAAAAGGCCGCGTCAAACAGATAATAGAAAGCAAATCAACAGCTAAACTGGAAATAGACAGTGAAAGCGGAGCTGTAGAGATCATCCCTGGAGATGACCCAGTTGGCGCAATGAAAGCTGCAGATGTAGTTAACGCCATTGCCAGAGGCTTCAATCCGGACAAGACATTTACAATGTTCGATGATGACATGTTAATGCTCGAAGTAATTGACATTTCAAAACAGGCACATACACAAAAGGACCTGCTTCGCCTTAAAGGAAGGATAATAGGAAAAGGCGGAAAGACAAGGGAAATAACTGAGAGACTGATAGGCATAAAGATGTCAGTCTATGGAAAGACCGTAAGTGTGATCGGAACACCTGAACAGAACCAAATTGCAAGAACATCCATTGAAATGCTCATAGAAGGAGCAAACCATGGAAGCGTATACAGCTACCTCGAGAAAAAGAGACAGGATTTGATTCAGTCCCAGCTTGACTATTACTAAGAGATATGCCACAGTAGTATATCTCACCAAAAATATTAATACTTCTGGGTCGTAATTTATTAGAGGTGGACAGATGAGAGGATATACCAATAGTTCCGAAATAAGAACCTATGCAGCGTTCATGCTAATATTACTCCCTACAGCAGCACTTTGCTACAAAGGGCAGCTATCCCTCGGAACTATCGGCCCTGCACCACTTATTATACTTATTTCCACAATGATCATTGGATCTGTAATAGAGATACCAATAACAACAATACGCTCTAAAAAACCAGAGCAGCTTTTCAAATACGCACCTATTCTTGAAGATATCTACTCTGTCCCAGTAGTAAAAGAACTAAGCATTGGAAAACAGAGAGTTTTTGATACAAAACTAACCATAAATGTGGGAGGAGCAATTGTACCAGCCCTTGCATCAATTTACCTATTGCTAACGCAACCTAACAACACAGCTCTTGAAATTATGCTAATTGTAGTGGTTTCAGTTATCCTGCTATCAGAACTAATGGGCGGAGTTGGAACAATAATACCCGACTACATCGGGATAATAGCACTCCCATTTGCACTAATCGTTGCACCGGAAAATGCAGCATCAATAACCTTCATTGCAGGAGTAGGAGGCATAATTATTGGCAATGTGATATCAGTTGTGACATTCAATAAGGAAAAAACAGGTAGTGCTTTTATAAGTATTGGAGGAGTCGGGGCTTTCAAACCCATATACATCACAACAATAATTGCCAGTTTGATATCATATTTCATCCATTGACATGCCCAGCCTCTCTGCCCGACGCTTTTCAATCCTATCCTGTAAGACTTTTGAAGGAATATTAAGAGCTCTGTATTTAGCTATGCCATTGTTTGTAAAGCGGAATGGCTGAGGAGTATGATCCACACGAGTGGCCCTCATTTTCTGAACTGCCATTACAGGCATAGGAGTCGTGTCAATATCATTTGTTTGAATGAAATCGAGAAAGATAACGCCATCACCCAGGAAATCAAAATCGTCATATTGTTTTGTTTCAATCCCATGAGACTTTTCAGTCACAAGAATCGCAGTTGTCATATTCTTTTTCAGCAATCTGTGAAGACCACGCCATGAAGTAGAAGTTCTAAAATCACTGGGCGCAGTAAGGACATTCATAGAATCAAAGACTACACGATCAGGTTTATGCGAATCCAGTATTTCCATCATTTCTTCAGAAGTAAGCATAGATATCCCGAATATCTCAAGATAACCATCATCAATATACTTGCCAACATCCCACCCAAATCGTGCAAAATGTTGGACAAGCTGTTGTGCCCTTTCTTCGAATGAAAAGAAAATACACCTTTCACCGTTTTTGGCGCCTTCCATTAAATACTGCATGGATAGAGTAGTCTTACCAGTACCCGGAGGACCAGTCACAACTACAGAAAATCCTTTCGGAAAGCCTCCCTCTAGAAAATCATCCATTCCAGGAACACCAGTAGTCACTCTTTTGATCAAACGATCGATATTCTGAGTATCAAGCTTTGCTTTGAAACGTGTAGAATCAAGATTAAGAAGTGCTTTTTCCAGCACTACATTTTTTGCGCCAAGTTCTTTCTCATATCTTTCGAGAACTTTTATTGCATCGGCGCTCAATGTAGTATGAATTGGGAATTTGGTTTTCATCACACCACCATATGCACATAATACGCCATTATATATTTAAAGTGTTATGGTAATGTGGACATACATAAAATATTATGAACACGTCAATCTGAAACAAAACCTTCACCTGGAAGGAAATTTCCGCGCCCTCTTGATGCCATTAACTCCCCATCCCATACCACTTCGCCCCGTGCTATCGTGAATTCCGGGAAAATACCATCCATGCCTTCATAGGGCGTCCATCCAGCTTTACTATGAAGATCATCACCCTTTATTTCAGTGACATTCCCCGGGTCAACTATTATAATATCAGCATCACTACCTTCGGCAAAAACGCCCTTAGAATACCGATCAAGGCCGAATATCCTTGCAGGGTTCCTGCTGGTCACATCTATCATGCGCCCAAGAGGAATAAGGTTCCTTTTAACCGCAACAAGCATCAGAGGTATTAATGTTTCAACACCCGGAACACCAGAAGGAGCACTCTTGATATCCACATCCTTTTCAGCTTCTGTGTGCGGCGCGTGGTCAGAGGCCACTATATCTATATTGCCATCATTAAGTGAGTTTAGAAGCATCTTGACGCTCCTGCGATCCCTGAGAGGAGGATTCATCCTGCCAAAAGAACCTAGTCTTTCCCAATCCTTAGTTGAAAGGAACAAGTGATGTGGCGCAGCTTCACTTGTAATAGTTGGAGATATACCACTTTTAGTAGCCAAATATCGCTCCTTGCGCAAAAGTCCAATTGATTCAAGAGCACTTATATGACAAAAATGTGCCTTAGCATCATTTTTCTTAATCAACTGTATAGCTTTTTCAACAGCAAATGCCTCGCAGTGATTAGGGCGCGCCCTTGAGTGAGAAGCGGGCGACATGTCATTTTTCAGGAAAGCCTCACATTCAAGCCTTATCTTATCATCCTCAGCATGAATACACGCAAGTGCATCAAGCTGCTTAAGTACAGCCAGTGCTTCATCAAGACATTTCTCATCTATATTCAAAGCACCTGTGGATTCGGCCATAAATATCTCCCCAAAGGCACTTGCCCCAAGCTTCCAAAGCTCAGGAAGTTTTTCAATGTTGCCCGTAACTCCCCCATAAATCCCGAAATCCACAACAGAATTTCGATTTGCAATCTTCAGTTTTTCCTTGAAAGATTTTCTGTCGATGGTCGGAGGAATAGTGTTTGGATGATCGATAACCGTTGTGATTCCACCTGCTGCTGCCGAACACGAACCAGTGTACCAGTCTTCTTTTTCAGTCAGTCCAGGATCCCTGAAATGAACATGGACATCTATCCCCGCAGGTAATGTCAATGAACCTTTTGCATCAATTGTTTGGTTCAATCTCTGGGCATCTATTTTTTTAGATATTTGAATGATCTTGCCATCCTCTATCAGGACTTCGGCCGGCTGAAGATAATTATTAAAGAAAACTTTTGTGTTCTTTATCAGAATATCAGGCATAGTGTCCTATATTTCAGTATAAGTATATGCCTTTTATGACAAGAGTAAATGAAACACATAATACACAATATATATAGAAACGATATGAATACATAGAAACAATACACAATGGCATATTCCGTACGAATATATATTGTACAGACATAACCCTTATGTATCGATTTTGTTATGATTCACTGACAATTAATAAACCTCTAAAAATGGTGAATCAGATATGATATCAGGAAAATTATTGAAGAACATAACAATATGTTCTGCTGTACTGTTAATTATTGCAACTGTCTTCATAGGCATCGGTTGTGTAGATAAGGAAGGGACCACAGACTCAGAAGCAATCATAATAAAGGGTTCAGACACGGTACTCCCACTTTCCCAGGCAGAATCTGAGGAGTTTATGTATGCAAACCCTGACACAAGCATCACAATCATTGGTGGTGGCTCAGGAGTAGGAATTGCTGCACTTATCGATGGAGAGATAGAGGTTGCAATGGCTTCAAGAAATATCAAGGACTCCGAAATGGAAAATGCACAGGCAAATGGCATTGAACCTGTAGAACATGTTGTTGCATGGGATGGGATTGCAGTTGTAGTAAACCCTGAGAACCCGGTAACAGAACTTACATTCGATCAGCTCAAGAGCATTTACGACGGAAGTATTAGTAACTGGGCAGACGTCGGTGGAGAAGACCTTATAATCACAGTAATTACCCGTGACAGCAGTTCAGGAACCTACGGATACTTCCAGGAAGAAGTACTTCTCGATGAAGAATACCGCCAGGATGCACTTGTACAGCCAGCTACCGGTGCAATCGTACAGGAAGTCGCTCAGAACACAGGCGCTATCGGATACATCGGTTACGCATACCTTGGTGAAAACATCGCAGCACTTGCACTTGATGGCGGAGAAGGCTTTGTAGAAGCCACCCCTGAAAACATTATTAGCGGAGATTATCCACTTGCAAGACCACTTTACTACTATACAAACGGTGATCCTGCAGGACTTGCTAAAGAATTCATTGACTACGTATTGAGTCCTACAGGACAGGACATAGTATCAGATGTCGGATACTTCCCGGTAAATTAAAACCACCCAATATCAGAGGAATAGATGTTAAACAGATATTTTAAGGAAAAGGGCATTGAGTCACTACTCTTTGCATCTGGCGCAGTGGCAGTAGTAGCCCTTTTCCTCCTTTGTATTTTTTTATTCCGCGATGGATTGCTCCTATTTAAAGAATACCCGATCAGTAGTTTTTTTACCGATACAAAGTGGTACCCTACATCAGATCCCGAACATTTCGGACTTTTACCACTGTTTTTGGGATCATTGATAGTAACTGTAGGAGCAATATTATTTTCAGTACCACTGGGAATAGCAACAGCAATTTACATATCAGAACTTGCTAACCCAAAAATCGCGGGTGTTCTAAAGCCAGTTACAGAAATACTTGCAGGCATTCCATCCGTTGTTTACGGATTCTTTGGTCTTGTGATACTCGTCCCTTTTGTCCAGAAGACACTACAAATACCAACTGGACAAACAGCACTTACGGGTTCAATAATGCTTGGAATAATGGCACTTCCCACAATAATATCCATATCAGAGGATGCCATCAGTTCAGTCCCACGAGCCATAAAAGAAGGATCACTGGCACTTGGGTCCACAAAATGGCAGACAATATACAAAGTAACAGTACCTGCAGCACTTTCAGGCATATCGGCAGCTGTTATGCTGGGAATTGGAAGAGCCATCGGCGAAACCATGACAGTTATGATGGTTACAGGAAATTCAGCTGTGATCCCCGGATTCCCCTCTGGATTATTTGCACCTGTAAGGACCATGACTGCTACAATTGCACTGGAAATGGGAGAAGTTCCCCAGGGAAGTGATCACTTTCATGCTCTTTTTGCAATCGGTTCTGTACTTTTCATAACTACATTTATAATCAACATCATAGCCAACTACATAAAAAGGAGATATAGGTTCGACCTGTGATAACCATGTTCTCCAATCCAAAAATCAATGAAAAAATAGCCTTTACGCTATTGAAAATCGCAACCGGAATGGTTGTTGCATTTGTCCTGGTAATCCTATATTACATCATATCCAACGGATACAGCGCCCTCAGCTTTGAATTTATAACCAGCATGCCCAAAAGTAGAATGACAGAAGGTGGCATTTACCCTGCCATAGCAGGAACAATGTATCTGATAGTAGGTTCAATGGCAGTTGCCCTGCCACTGGGAATGCTAGCTGCCATTTACCTTACAGAGTACGCACAGCCTGGAAAAACCACATGGGCAATTGAAATGGCAATCAGCAATCTTGCAGGAACACCGTCTGTGGTCTTTGGACTGTTTGGTCTGGCAATGTTTGTGAAGTATCTGGGTTTTGGAGCTTCCATACTTTCTGCTTCTTTAACACTTGCACTGTTAATCCTGCCCGTAATAATAAGAGCAAGTCAGGAGGGCCTTCTGACAGTTCCCAAAGAATATAGAGAAGCTTCACTTGCCCTTGGAGTCACTAAGTGGGAAACCATTAGAAGAGTCGTCCTTCCTGCAGCAATTCCCGGAATGATAACCGGTGCGATACTTAGCATTGGAAGAGTTGCAGGCGAGACCGCACCAATATTACTCACAGGAGCAGCTTATTTCCTCCCAAGACTCCCGGATTCCATATATTCACAATTCATGGCACTGCCATACCACCTATACGTGCTTGCCACATCAGGCACCAGCATTGCTCAGACAAGACCAATCCAATATGGTACAGCACTTATACTGCTTATAATTGTACTTTGTGTGAACGTTGTTGCAGTAAGCCTGAGATCACACTACAGGAAAAAATTACAGAGATGAATTTTGCCACATCCTAAAATCACACATATATTTAAGAGGATAATACATGCCAGAAACTTACGATAACGGTACAGAAATAGAGGTCAATGACCTTAACCTCTGGTACGGAGACAACCATGCTCTCCACGACATAGCTATAGACATACCAAAAAACAGTGTCACGGCACTTATAGGCCCATCGGGTTGCGGTAAATCAACGTTTTTGAGATGCCTTAACAGGATGAACGACCTTATTAAGGGCTGCCGTATTGAAGGAAAAGTACATATTGACAATCAAAACATATATTCAAATGAGGTGGATGTGGTTGATCTCAGGAAAAGAGTGGGGATGGTATTCCAGAAACCAAATCCATTCCCCATGTCAATACAAGATAACATTTCCTATGGACCACGCATTCACGGCGTAAGCAAAAAAAATATAGGTGGCATTGTAGAGGAAGCACTCAAATCAGGGGCTCTGTGGGAAGAAGTATCAGACAGGCTTGACAAATCTGCCCTTGACCTTAGTGGTGGACAACAACAAAGATTGTGCATAGCAAGGACCCTTGCAGTCAAACCGGAAGTTATACTATTTGATGAACCTTGTAGTGCACTGGACCCAATATCCACAGGCAAAATTGAAGAGCTGATTCTCGAACTTAAAAAAGACTACACCATTGTCATTGTCACGCATAATATGCAGCAAGCCGCCAGGATATCAGACTACACTGGTTTTTTCCTTACAGGAGATCTTGTGGAGTTTGACAAGACAGAGCAAATATTTGAAAGTCCACAGGAAAAATCAACGGAAGATTATATAACGGGAAGATTTGGGTGAAGAAATGACACGTACAAAGTACCATGAAATGCTTGGTATTCTGAAAAATAATGTAACACAGATGGGAAAACTATCCCAGGATGCCATAAATAACTCTATGAAAGCTCTGAAAGAGCTTGACATGGAGCTTGCAAAAAGTGTTATAGATGGAGATCAGGCAATTGACGATTACGAAATGAAAATAGAGAAATGCATTTCTCATATCATAGCACTCCAAAGTCCCACAGCAGGCGATATGAGATTTGTCACCGCCTGCCTTAAGATTACAATTGACCTTGAGAGAATGAGTGACCTTGCAGTCAATGTTGCTGAAGTCGCAGAAAGAATTGAAGGCGAACACATCAAACCACTCATTAACATACCTAAAATGGCAGAGACCGCCGAAAATATGCTTGAGCAGGCAATGATAGCATTCGCAAGTAATGATGTTGAGTTAGCAACGTCCACTGCAAAAAGAGATGATAAAATCGACAGAACATTCTATGCTACAGAAAAAGAACTTATTGAGATGATGATAAAGGATGACACCATAATAACCAATGCATCACATCTTTTGTTCGTCCTTCGCTACCTTGAAAGGATAGGTGACCACGCATGCAATATTTGTGAGAGCGTGGTGTATAGCGTATCCGGGAAAAGAGTGGACCTCAATTAAAAATCAAACAGGGAGCTTTGGGATTTCTTTTCTTCTGATGGCTGTGGAGATTGAACCTCCACCTCTTTTTTGTTAATGCGTTTGATGGGAGAATCCTGTGGCTTATCTGAAAAGTCGAACAGGCCCTTTTGTTTGGAGTCATAGTCCAGATTTGCAATATCAACCCCGAATACACCAAGTATCCGCTCCACTGGTGGCAGCAATTGCTTCTTTATGTAATAGTCCACATCAATGGGAATATTGTTCTCCCTGACGTATTCAGGGTCTTCAGCGCGGTTTACAAACATGTCTTTTCCTGCCACTATTACAAATGGTATGCGCTCCCCCACAGGAGGAGGAGAACCTGTCCTGCGCTCTATTTTTTCTGCAACTGTCAAATGAGGCTGTTTGTTCTTATAACTCGTAGCTTTTTTAGAGAACATACGAGTCATAGTTAGATCATCGATAATATCAGAATCATTCTTTACATCGATATTTCTCACACCATCAACAACACTGCGCACATGATGGACAGCACCATCTATATTGCCTTCCTTAAGAACCATTCCAAGGATTTTGTTCAGGGTCTTAGAAGTAAGACCGCACCAGTCCCTGCGAACAGTTTCCATTCCCTTGACCTTTATGCCATCTTTCCATTCATCACCCGATCGTTCAAACACCCATATAGCATACCGTTTCTTAGCGATGAACAATGCACGTTTTGCAATAGATTCAAACTCGAGCTCCATCGGATCTGGAAGTGAAGCAGAAACGGTTGCTGCAATCCTGCTACCTACAAGCCCGGCATCATCAAGAGAGACTTCCGTTTTAGAGCTGCACTGAACAAATACACTGTCAGTATCACCATAAACCACTGATAGGGATACAATATTATCATCGTTGCTGATAGAAGAAAGCTCTTCAGTGAAATACGCAGAACCATCCCTCAGTATAACCTTACTGATAGTGCCATTGATAAGGGCACGAGTATCGAGAATGTTATTCCTTCCAAAGCTTGTTACAGCATTTGCAAGAGCAAGGCTGTATAACCTTGCCCTCGTATAACCTGAATAACCATAAAAACTGTTGAGTAATATCTTCAAAGCAAGCTGAGTGGCATCAAGAACACGATATTCCGAATCATTTGATGCATTTTTCATCTTTACCTTGGTCTCTACTCTTTGCTGCAGTAACCTTTCAAGAATAGAAGGCATTATGCCTTTTGAGACTTCGGCAGACACAAACTCCCCACCCGAAGGAGGTTTTACAGTTCCCCCATCCGGCCGGTCCTGCTCTACAACTGTGGTATAACAGAGATTATGAGCCATCATAATAGTTGGATAAAGTGATTTGTAATCAAGAATTACAACGTTTTCAAGAAGACCACGTTTTGGCTCAAGGACTGCCCCACCTTTGAGACCTTCACTGCTACGATTTCTCAGGAAAACAAGGTCATCATTGGGTTTTGGAGGAATTACCCTACCCTGCTTACCATATTCCCTTAAAAGCAAGTTATCTACCATAGATGTCTGTCCGCCATCCACTACTTCCTGAATTAAAGAACCACTTACCTGAGCTATAGCAATGTGCTTATCAAGAAGTTGCAGCTTCAGTAGCAGCTCCATGGCAAGCTCAGAATCCCTGCGTGAATAATCTATGAATTTAAGCACTTTTTCCCCGGAGTCATTCCAGTATTCTTCCATATCAGATGGTGCCACATCGAGTTTTTCCTTATCAAGAAGTTCCTTTGCGACGTTCCTTAGAGTGTAGCGTTTAAGGCTGTACTGGCTTCTTATTAATGGAAGCGTATCCACCACAACTCTTCCGGGAATAGAGACCATGGTCCGATTGCCTATCTTACGATAGCTAAGAATCCTTCCGTCACGACCCACTGATGATCTTACATTTTTCCCAGAACCTGCAAGCATAGTCACCCTATCTGCAATGTAAGGAATGTCAAATCCATTAATATTATAGCCAGATACGACATCTGCATCGTATTCCTGAAATATCTCAAAAAAGCGATTCAACATTAAAGTTTCCGAATCGAAACATTCAACATCAGCACTTACTCCTTCAACCTTTTTTGCAACAAGGACAATAGTATCATTACCCTCGAATGCAGGGCTGAATGACATGCTCACCATTATCACAGGAGATGTTTCCGGAACAGGCATGGAGCCCCCTATAGGAAGACACTCAATATCAAATGACAGATATTTAAGAGGAGCAATTGATAGTTTTTCTATCTCCTCAAGTGAAGAAGCAGTGAAAACTGAATCACAATAAATTTTATCGCGGGAAAAGGGACTCTCAGAAACTGAGTCTGCTGTAACCCATCCCATCCCATGCAAGTCCCGGTCTATTAGAAAGCGATTTCTGAAAAGTATATCGGTCTCATATACCTCTTTTACACCTGGAAGTGTAAGCACATCATCACGTATTTCAGGAACATTACGCGGTTCCATTGTAGTTACCCTTAGCATGGGTTTTTTAGAGACCTGGAATCCAATGGGTTCAAACTTAGGAATGATGTCTACTTTTCTTATCACATCGAACCGTTCCTTGAGCATAGTGGAGAGTTCATCGAGCTCCCCTTCAGCACTGATATAGAAGTACGGTTCAAATCCGGGTACAAAACAGCAGACGCTTTTACCGTCTTCAGCTCTTCCGAAAAGACGTATCACTGGGCCACTTTCATGCCCCACATAATCAGCATCCAGTATCTGGAAGTTCATGAATTACCTTACAGGTTTGCAGCATATATGCTTTGCGTTGAAATGTAAAAAGATAAAAAAAATGAATGCCCGGAGCGTGACTCGAACACGCGACCTCCAGATATCTCAGGAGATTTTGGACGCACGGAATTTTATTCCCTATGAGTCTGGCGCCCCAACCAACTAGGCTACCCGGGCAGTGCAGCATGTAAAAGGACAAAGTTATATTAAAGCATATCGATTGAAAAAGCCAACAGTTAACAGAAAAATCAAAAAAAAATGGCACGGGTTAATATCCCGTTGCTTCAGCCAACTCACTCAAAACAACATAATCATCTGTTGCACCACCTACAACAAAGACAAACTTATCGTTGCTCCAGATGTAAGTGTATCTGGGAATATTGGCCTTATCAATTGTAACATATTCAAGTATTCTTACAGTAGAATGATCACTAATGGATTCTTCTGTAAAGCGTGATCCTGAAGATAATTCTCTGAACCCTGCCTTATACTGGACTATAAACTCTTCAGCCGAAGATGAGCTGTTCATTTCTATAACATCGATATAAAGATCTGTGGAATTCAGATATATATAAAGACCTTCTGAACCACCTTCGATACCTTCTACTGAAATGTATTCACTCCCTACTTTTTCAGCAGATAGGTCACGGGAACCAAGAAACTCGTAGTTTTCGGATAGATCATCAATAGGCATAAGACTCTGACTACTGGCATCGTCTGAGATAGTATTTGTGACAACACCTGTGTCTACAAGACTTTCTTCAACAACCTTGTCCGTGCAACCGGAGATTGATAACATTAAAATACTAATTATTAGAACCAAAAAGACTTTTTTAAGCATGGTTACACCTCTTTAAAAAAATCAATCATAAAAAAAAGGTTAAAAGAAGGGATTAACCCTTCTTTAGTTTAGATATTTAGTTTCTTCTAACGAGGTATGCTACTGCGAGAAGACCAGCTACTGCGAATACTGCTTCGAATCCAGGGGATTCTGCAGGTTCTTCAGTGTCTTCTTCTTCTACTTCAGTATCATCTTCTACAGGTGTTTCATCTTCAGCTGGGGTTTCTTCTACGACTTCGTCACCCTCGCCTTCGACTACTTCATCACCAGGCATTTCTTCATCTACGCCTTCGTCACCATCGCCTTCAACTACTTCCATTCCTTCACCGATTGTTCTCTCGACGAATGGGTAGTATCTGAGATCAGTTGAGTCTGCGGTCTTGAGCATGAAGCCTTCTGCGAGTTCGATTTCCTTGTCTTGTGACAAAGTGAGTGTGCCAGAGTTGAACATTGAAATGGTGCTGGCTACAGCGTCGACTTCAAGTTCCCCGAATTCATCAGCAGAGTCTATCTCGAGAATGTTCTCGTAGTCAAGGAGCCAGATACCTTCAACAACTGCGAGGCTGTCTACCTGACCCTGGAATACATCAGTAATGAGTACTCTGAAGACAATTACGTCATCCTTGTCTCCGACATCTGCATCGTAGTCCCAGGTAACTGGGTTACCGCTGCTGACATCAACAACTTCATCCTCAATGAATTCCCCGTCCTTGGAGAGTTCCATCCAGACCTTGTCACCTTCTACATCGATCTGCTTTGCAGTGAGCTCATAGCCTTCTGCAAGTTCGAGTGCGGACCCGGTCCTGAGTGTGTACTTGTCATCTGTGTCGAGCAGAAGCTTTACAAGCTCACCTGCATCATCATCAGCTGTTGCAACATATTCCTGTGCAAAGAGTCCAATAATTGGGAATGTGCTGTTGTCATCATCTGGAGTCTCGTTAGCGAAGTCTGCTGTGTATGAAGTCTGTACAATGGTTGTGTTATACCAGAGGTCTTCTTCGTCAACGGTTTCGCCATCAACAGTGATTGAAAGTGTTTCTGAAGATTCATCGTCATCAAGGTCATACCAGAAACCTGCAAAATCATTTGCGGTCCATGAATCAGTAGCTACTGCAACAGATCCTCTAACCTCGTATGTTCCAGGCTCGGTGTATTCCTTCACAAGAGCAAATCTAAGATCAGAGTCTGCAGTGGTGATCATTAGGCCTTCTGCAAGATCAATGTCCTTGTCATCTGAAAGTGTAAGTGTACCGGAGTTGAACATTGAAATGGTGCTGGATACAGCATTGACTTCAAATTCTCCGAATTCATCAGCAGAGTCTATCTCGAGAATGTTCTCGTAGTCAAGGAGCCAGATACCTTCAACAACTGCGAGGCTGTCTACCTGACCCTGGAATACATCAGTAATGAGTACTCTGAAGACGATTACATCATCCTGGTCTCCGACATCTGCATCGTAGTCCCAAGTTGCTGCATCACCATTTGTTGGCATTGAAATTACTTCATCCTCAACGAATTCTCCGTCCTTGGAGAGTTCCATCCAGACCTTGTCACCTTCTACATCAATCTGCTTTGCAGTGAGCTCATAGCCTTCTGCGAGTTCGAGTGCGGAACCGGTCCTGAGTGTGTACTTGTCATCTGTGTCGAGCAGAAGCTTTACAAGCTCGCCTGCATCATCATCAGCTGTTGCAACATATGACTCAGCGAAGAGTCCGATAAGTGGGAATGTGCTGTTGTCATCATCTGGAGTCTCGTTAGCGAATTCTGCTGTATAGTCTGCCTGTACAATAGTTGCATTGTACCATAGACCTTCCTCATCAATAGTCTCGCCTGATACCAGCGCAGAGTTGTTTAAGATTGTAAGAGTTTCACTTGCAAGGTTATCATCAATGTCATACCAGAAACCTGCAAAGTTTGTTGAATTAATTTCAATGTTTCCGCCTACTGTGTCGAAAATGTCACTGAAGTTGTCACCACTGAAAACTTCACTGCGCACTTCTATTGTTGCGTCTACAGCGCTTGCAGGCACGATTAATGCTGCAAGAGCAATAAGAGCAACTAATGCGATAGTTGTAAATCTTTTCATTATTTTCCTCCGTATTTATTCTATGATATAAGAGTGAGAATCAGAAATAAAGCGTATTATCGCCATATTAACTTCAGACAAAAAAACAAACACAAAGATTCGTTCATTGCCGAAGGAGACTTCATCACCCTCCTAATCCCGTCATATTGGATTACAAGTGTTCTATTAAACGATTGCCGTATTAAATCTTTTGTGGTCCAATATGAAACAATTATCGCATTGCATTGGCAAACATCGATGCAATTGACGGTAAATGTCGAAGTTAGCAGATAAACTGCAGGGAAAATACAAAGGAACACACCGATAATGTTCACAGATTGCCATATAGTTTTTTAAGAAAGAAAGCTATATTCACGGCCACTACAATAATCATAATTCAACATATTTATATATATGATAACATAAAATAAACATAAAATAAAACTAATATATGTATAACCTTTTCAATTCACTTTATCACGCAATTATCACAAGGAGCGAAATAATAAGATGTACGATGGCGCAGTTTCTGAAGAAATATCAATGGAAGATGAGGCAAATCGTGTCAAAACGGGCATACCAGGATTTGATGAGTTGTGCGGAGGAGGTCTTATCAGAGACAGGACATACCTCATATCCGGCACATCAGGCGCCGGTAAAACTAATTTTTCGATACAATTCATTTACAATGGAATTACTAAATACGGCGAAAATGGGATAATCGTTGCAACTGAAGAAAGGCCGGAACAAATAAGAGAGAACGTTCTCAAATTAGGATGGGATCTGCAAGCACTCGAAGATGAGAATAAACTTGTCATCATCGACGCCTGTTCCACCAAGATAGGCATACCATCACAAGAAAAGTACGTGGATGTGCGGCCCTTTGAAATAAGGTCCATGATGGACCAGATCATAGCCACTCAGGAGGAAATAAATGCCAAACGTGCACTTATTGATTCAACGACATCTGTTAGTTTCTACCTTCAGGACCCGGCAAAAATAAGGATAGAACTCCTCAAGCTCAGCACAACACTTGAAGTCATAGGCCTGACATCGATGATGACATGTGAACTTATAGATGAATCAAAACCATCCAGGTTCGGAGTTGAGAATTTTGTTACAGACGGTACTATCGTACTCTATTACAAAAGACATGAGAACGTAAGAATGAGAAGTATGGAGATATACAAAATGAGAGGGTCGGACCACAGTAAGAAGATCCACCCCTATGACATAACCCCTAACGGATTTGTAATCCATCCTCACGAAGAAGTATATTCAATGTTCTAAATATCCGGATACGTTTCTTCATGGCCGCATTCCACACATTTATAGATTGCAAGTGTGCGGCCAAAATGATCATGTCTTTTAAGTACAGGATATCTCCAACGATTCATTTTTCCTTCACAAAGCGGACATCTGTAGTTCACATTATTCACCAACAAGTAATTATATAAAAGTATATATTAAATTAACGAATAGAAAAATAATCGAACCAAACTCAGAAAGAAGATAGAATGGACGGGTTAAAAAGCATATCGTGTGGTATCAAAGGGCTTGACGAAATTTTGGGTGGAATGATGTCCCCCTCTACAATCCTGGTCGCAGGAACAGCAGGAGTGGGCAAGACGATTATGTCACTGCAGATGCTTTCAAATGCTTCCAAAAAAGGGGAGAAAGCACTCTACATACCTATTACGACAGAAAGTACTGAAAAACTGAAGATGTACAATTCAACGCTTGATTTCTTTGACAACTCTTTTGAAGTACATCCAATGAACAGGCAACTTGCAGAGAAGGACCCTTTAACAACTTTGATCGAGATTGGAAACATAATAGAATCAGTTAAACCTGACAGACTGGTAATTGACCCTGTTACACCACTTGGTTTTGGATTTATCGAACAGGAAAAAAGAAGATTTTTCTATACACTTGACTCCATGCTTCAGGAAAGGAATATGCTTACATTCCTTGTTGGAGAACTTTTAAAGACAGAGTTACATAATTCCGTAGTCAGCCACCTCTCAGATGGTATTATTTACCTCACAAGAGAAGACAGTAACTCCAAAGCAGACCATCGAATGGAGTTTATTAAAATGAGAGGGCTCGATCCGGGAATACGCTCAGAGATTACCTCCCGTAAGTATCTGTATAACATCAATTCAACTGGCTTTGCCGTGTACCCACACCTGAAACCGGAAAAAAAGATAACGTTGGACGATACCAGAGTTGGAACAGGGATACCCGGACTGGATGGTATGTTCGATGGAGGACTTTTAAAATACAACAGCCTTCTTGTAGCTGGAACCCCGGGAACCGGAAAAAAAATATTCGGATTGCAATTCATAATGCAGGGACTTAAAAATAATGAAGCGGGAATAGTAGTCACATTCGAAGATACACCGCACCAGATGATACTTGATGCTAAAAGAATGGGATGGGATCTGGAAAGATATATTGATGACGGACTTTTATTTTTTATCTGCAACAATCCAAGTGAGATATACCCTGGGGAACATGCTGCAAACATAAAAGAAAATATTGAAACGAATAATATTAACAGAGTATTCTTTGACGGAACCAATCACCTTGAGTTATCAATGCCTGATAATTTAGAACTTAGAGGCTACCTTTATTCAATGACAAATTACCTGAAAAGCCGGAACATTACATCCTTATTTACAACAGATACCGCACCTTCGGAATGCCCAGGTAATGAGAAAATAGATGCAGCATCCATCATGGATTCAGTGCTCGTTTTGCATAATTCCCGAGCAAGAGATCGAAGATATATGTGTGTTACCAAATCAAGAGGGACAAAACACAAACGCTCAATAAAAGAATATGCAATTACAGAAAACGGGATAAAACTCAGAACTGACACTTTAATCTAAAAATGAAAAAAATAATTAGATATTATGGACTTTGCGCTCCAAAGTTTCCCCCAGTTCAGTAAGCTTATATACATCGCATTCCTGTTCGATTAATTCTTTATCAATGAGCTCTTCTACGATCTTATCGACGGAAGGACGAGCAATATGCATATTCTTTGCCAATTTTTCAGCATCCAGCTGATGCTTGGAACCCAGCAAAGCAAGTAATTTCTGACGATTTTTGTTACCAGTTACAAATCCTATTAATTCTTCCATATTCATCCTCCAATACATTATTGAGTTACATGATATAATTACTTTTACATAATTTATCATTCTCGCAAACATAAACATTTTTTACCACATACCAGTACAAAGGATACTTTTATTACCTGTAATGCATATGTAAGGGTGGCAGGCTAGTCTGGGTAGGCCGGCGTTACCTGTAACCCGAAATCGCCGATATGCGGGAGACGAAGCCTGAAGAAGATGTTTGGACCATTTTCAAACCTGTAATTTCAACTGAGAAACCCCGTCCTGCTTGGATGACGTTGGTATATGTGCTTGTTGGAGAACTTGTTCGTATACCTTAACCGTGAGAACCAGTCCAGGCCCGGAAGGGAGCAGACCAACCGCAGACAATTATCGCTTGGAGGGTTGCGGGGTGGAGAAGAGATTGCAGATCACCTGAAAGTGGAAAAAATAGCGACTTTGGGCGTGCCTGCCACTTGAATCCAGAAAACGTTAAATACCAGAATTGCGTTTAGGAACGAACACTGACTGTGACGAGATAGCCAAGCCCGGTATGGCGCAGGATTGCTAATCCTGTGATGCCTTGCGTCTCGGGGGTTCGAATCCCCCTCTCGTCGTACTTTTTTTTAGCAATTACAAATATACCCACAGTGGTAGAGAAACTAATAATATAAAGGACAAAGAGCATAATAATGTCTGAAAAAACTATTATCCCGGTATTAAATAGTCAGGAATCCGACAAGCAAAGTGAGAGTGCATGCACATCCTGCGGAGCTGGAGGCTGCTGCGGTGGTTTTGGCATAAAGGCAGGTTCTGAAAAAGACGTTGTTTTCAGGAATATATTCATGTATATGACCATGGGAATTATAATATTCACCGTGGCATATCTGGCAATGAAAGTTATGACCCTGATCAACGGATAATCATTTTGATTTTATACATTTAAAGGGATATCTTGTTACTCCGCCGCATTTAAGGCAGGTGATAATAATATTGCCATCTTTAAGGCGGCGTCTTGAGTTTTGACCTGTAACAAGCAAGGAACCACATTGCTTGCAGAAATTGCGTTTAAGTTCTGCAGGTATGCTTACACGATGACGCATGCCTATTTTTCTTGCTAACGAAACGTACCGTTCGCTCTTATCAGGGTTTAAGCAAAGCTCATTTTTAGCGAGTTCAAAGAGATACTGAATACGCTCTTGTGCAATGATTTTGGATATAGCCTTGTTTTTCTTTCTTGATCTTGCCATTTTACGACACCTACATGAAAATCAAAGAATCACTACTTTTGTAGAAGGAGACTTTTTTTTGACCATATCTATGAATACATCAGGGCTTGCGCCATCAAAATCATCCGAATCATAAATCATTGGCACCACAGTCTTTGGAGAAAGCAGTAATACTGCATTAGCCGCCTTAACTTCATCCATAACCTCATGGCCACCAATTGGCAAAAAAGCAATATCAGAATTAGTTATTTCCATTTCTGGAACCGCGCACGTATGTCCTGCATGATAAATCTTCAAACCTGCGAATACAAAGAAGTAGCCCACACCATCCCCGGAAGAACTGCTGCTATCACATGAGTCATATGCAGAGACAACCTCGATGTCCACTCCTTTAATATTTAATTCTCCGCTAAGGGAATCACCTTCAATGACCCTTCTTGCATCTCCTCTGAACTGTAAACTTATTTTCTCAGGAATTAAAGTAGTGCAGTCGAATCTACGGACGTTACGAATAGATTCCGGATCACAATGCCCGAAGTGTTCATGCGTAATAAGAAGTAAGTCTGCCATGTCTTCTTCAGGAACTCTCGCGGATATATTAGTTGGATCTATGTAGATAACCATGCCATTCCCTTTTATCATAAAACCAGAGTTACCCAACCATTTGATTAAAACGCCATCAATTATTATACCATCCAAAATATCACACCTCTAATTATTGACCTAATACCTAATAATCTCATTTCTAAATACCAGATGACAACATAATAGGCATTAAAACTACTGAAAGAAACAAGAATACAAAGACAGGAAAAGGTAGTAGATATATAGTGGAATGGAAAAAAGAAAAGTACGCCAGAAAATCAGATGATGAAAGCATGACAGGTAAAAAGATCAATATACTTTGCTCAGTTGTAGACAGGGCCAGCCAGAATATAAAGGAACATTTGCTCCAGAACGAACAATGGAAACAAGTCGATGAACTCCCAGATAAGTGGGAAAATCTTGAATCAGTATATGAAAATCCAAAATATAGAATTATCGAGATAAAAGAACATCATATCTATCAGGATAGAATAGATGAAAAAATGAAATGTTTTGGGTTTGAAACCGACTTAATAATAGTAGCCTCAAAGCATAAGAGCAATGATGGAAGGTCAGTACTTACAGCACATTTCACAGGAAACTCAAACGACGCATCTTTTGGAGGAAGACCACGGGAACTGTCAATTCCTGCAACTCAAATTATGCGATCCGTGCTAAAGAACATGGAACGAATGGCAAAAAACACACATTATTCTATCAACATGGAGTCAACCCATCATGGCCCAACTGACATGAAAACGCCAATGGTATACGTAGAGATTGGTAGTGGAGAAGAACAATGGCCAGACCCGGTTGCAGGAGATATCATTGCAAAAGCCATAATGAAAGCACGATCAGAAGAAGTACCTGTTGCCATTGGTTTTGGAGGAGGACACTATGCTTCAAGACAAACAGAGCTCATATTGGAAACAGAAGTAACATTTGGGCATAATTTTCCAGATTACCAACTACCCCATGTAGACAAAAGTATGGTTTTGCAGGCCTATGAAAAATCAAAAGCAAATTTCGTTTATTTTGACAGGAAATCCATGAGTTCCAAGGAAAGAGAACGACTTTACAAAATCGTAGAAGAACTTGGATACGTCCACTTAAGAGAAAGTGAAATAAGAGAAATAAAAGGAATCCCATGGAAGCTTTTCACCAAGATCAAAAAGATGTGTGATGAACTATGCCCAGAAGGAAAATTGAAAATCACTGATTCCCCCATAGAAGCATTTGAAAGCATATATGCATCCATCGAAAATGAGGAGGATATAGAACTATCCACATGTATGATCAATGAAGAACTTCTCAAGGAAACTATCAAAGCTGACAGGGATAAAACAATATGTGCGTTTAATCAGTATGCCCCCATCTATATTGAGATGAAGAACGGGACGATATCAAATTACATACTGGGAATGGGTGAAGACACTGAAACTGCTATGCAGAACGTCACAAATGAATGCATTAAAATACTAAAAGAGCATTATGAAATTAAATATATTCTTGATGAGAATATACTATACATTATAAGTAATAAATTCGATCCAAAAGCAGCAAAAGAATTTGGCATCTCCCCAGGACCAATGTTGGGAGAACTGGCAAATGGGAAGTCTGTTGTTGTGGAAGGAAGGACGATCGAGCCAGAAATGGTACACATAAGGAAAACTAAGAAGATCCTACTGTCCAATTAAACATAAATGATCATACCTGTAATCCAATATACGATTTTCATTTGAGGGAGAAAAAGAATGAGATCCATAGTAGAAGAGGCACTGGCAAGATCTGAACAGGAAGCACGTGTTCGCAGTTCAGACACTAACCCAGTGCAAAAAGACATAGATGCAGAGTTAGAGGAGATGTTACGCCAATTACACACCAATATCAAAGTAATTGGTTGTGGCGGTGGCGGTTCAAATAGTGCACAAAGAATGGTAGAGGAAGGAATTAAAGGTGCAGAATTCATTGCTGTAAATACAGATGCACAACACCTCCTGACCATAAAAACAGACCAGAAGATCCTCATTGGCAAGAAAAAGACAAGAGGTCTTGGAGCAGGCAGTCTTCCTCAAATCGGAGAAGATGCAGCTCTTGAAAGTGTGGATGAGATTGCTGCAGTAGTCAGCGGTAGCGATATGGTTTTCATCACATGTGGTCTTGGCGGAGGAACCGGAACTGGTTCAGCCCCAATTGTAGCCGAAGCTGCAAGAGATGCAGGAGCACTTACCATTGCAGTAGTGACTTTGCCTTTCAGTGTTGAAGGACAGGTAAGAAGAACAAATGCAGAAGCAGGTCTTGAAAGATTAAGAGAGGTAGCAGATACCGTTATAGTAGTACCAAACGACAAGCTTCTCGAAGTAGTCCCAAGACTTCCATTGGCAGCAGCTTTTAAAGTATCAGATGAAGTTCTGATGCGAGCAGTTAAAGGAATAACTGAGCTCATCACAAAACCAGGACTTGTAAACCTTGACTTTGCAGATGTAAGAACTGTCATGCAGAATGGTGGTGTTGCTATGATAGGCCTTGGAGAAGCAGAGGGTGAACTAAAGGCTGTGGAATCCGTACAGAAAGCACTTCGCAGTCCACTTCTGGATGTAGATATCTCAGGAGCAACATCTGCACTTGTCAATGTAATTGGAGGACCTGATATGACAATTGCCGAAGCAGAGAGTGTTGTACAGGAAGTATACAGCAGAATTGATCCGGAAGCAAGGCTCATATGGGGAGCACAGGTCAATGACGAACTCGAGCATACCGTGCGCACCATGATTGTTGTGACAGGAGTCAAATCGCCCCAGATATATGGACACGGGGGAGCTAAAACAGTAACGAGAAAATACGGAATCGATTTCGTTAAATAGAACCCCTTTTTTTTAACAAATACCTCTTGGTTGGGTTACATATTAGTGTAATCCAATCGAAAGGTATTTTATTAAAGACGTAGTGTGAATAGCGCTATATATAGCAGACAATAAGCTATGATATAGTTAACATAAAATATACACAGGTATATTATCGATCATAACCGGTTGTGAAGAACTTTGGCAGAAGATTTATTTGATCTAAGTAAAATCAATAGCACTAGCATAAACCAATCCTTGAAAACATATTTAAGGGTCCTCAAACTTACAAAGAAACCATCTAGAGAGGAATTTCTAACCATAGCTAAGGTTGCTGGACTTGGAATTCTTGCAATTGGCGTTGTCGGGTTCCTTATATATGTGTTATTGGTAGAGATGCCGCAATGGGTGTAATCATGACCACTGAGTCTGTGATATTCGTAGTAAAGACAACTGCGAACCAGGAACGTTCGGTCGCAAATATGATAACACAGGTTGTAAGGAAAGAACACCTGGACATCAGAGCAATCCTTGCTCCTGATGAACTGAAAGGATATGTGCTTATAGAGGGAACTAACCCCGGAGATGTTGAACAGGCTATACAAACTGTACCTCATGCCAGGGCATTAGTAAAAGGACAATCCACTATAGAAGAAATATCACATTTCCTTACACCAAAACCAACGGTGACCGGAATATCAGAAGGCGCGATAATCGAGATCACGTCAGGCCCATTCAAGGGTGAAAAGGCTCGCGTAAAGAGAGTTGACGAAGGTCATGAGGAAATAACTGTAGAGTTATTCGATGCAGTTGTACCGATACCTATAACTATTCGCGGCGATACTGTAAGAGTCCTCAGGAAAGATGAAGAAAGAAATTCCTGATATTAATTAATATTTATTCAATTCAATGGTGATATTCAAATGGCAAATGTTGTTGAAGCATTGGTCCCAGGAGGGAAAGCAAACCCAGGACCTCCACTTGGTCCAGCCTTGGGTCCTCTTGGAATTAACATAAAAGACGTGATCGACAAGATCAACGAGAAGACAAAAGATTACAATGGGATGCAAGTCCCTGTAAAAGTAATAGTTGCAGACGATAAGAGTTTTGAGATAGAAGTCGGAACTCCGCCAACGTCAGCACTTATACTCCAAGAAGTCGGAATCCAAAAAGGATCAGGAGAACCAAACACAGTAATCGTAGGAGATCTTACGATTCCCCAGGCAGCAAAAGTTGCTCGTATGAAGAAAGATGACATCCTTTCATACGACTTAAAAGCTGCTGTGAAAGAAGTGCTTGGATCCTGCGTCCCAATGGGTATTACAGCTGAAGGCATGCCCCCAAAGGAATGCCAGAAAGCTATCGACGATGGAAAATATGACGATGTGCTGGCACAGGAAGCATGGTAAATTCCATGCTTTAACCAATAAGTTTAAAATAAATACATATTATTGGTGTGCCCACTATCAGAGAGAGAGTAAAGATCTCTAAGATCTAAGACTCTAAACAAGCCGTAGTAGACCGAAGCGGTCCTGCCTGAACATTATGTTCGACACTACGGGAGGTAAAGAATGGCAGACGAAAGCGTAATAGAAGCTATAGAGAAGTTATTAGCAGAGTCACCTGAGAGGAAATTCTCAGAAAGTATTGACCTGGCTATAAACTTAAAGAATCTGGACATGAGTCAGCCTAAAAACCGTGTTGATGAAGAAATATTACTTCCACACGGTCTTGGAAAAGACCTTAAGATCGCAGTCTTTGCGAAAGGTGAGGTTGGACTCCAGGCTAAAGAAGCTGGCGCAAACTATGTCTTTTCTGAAGAAGAACTCGCAGAGATCGGAGGAGACAAATCACGTGCAAGAGCACTTGCAAACGAATGTGATTTTTTCGTTGCAGAAGTCCAGTACATGGCACAGATCGGTAAAAACCTTGGTGCAATTTTAGGTCCAAGAGGAAAGATGCCAACTCCATTGCCACCAGGAAAGAACGTGGCAGATCTTATCAACAGTGCAAGAAGCTCAATAAGAGTAAGATCAAAGGATAAGCTCACATTCCACGTATCTGTTGGCCGCAGGGACATGGACGTCCAGAAACTCTCAGGTAACATTGAAACAGTCCTTTCAAGAGTGGAACATTCACTCGAAAAAGGCAAGCATAACATTAAAGCTATTTATGTTACATCCACTATGGGTAAATCAGTGAGGGTGCTATAATGGAAGAAGACCACCATACAAGCCACATCCCACAGTGGAAGAAAGATGAAGTTGAGGAAATAAAGAAACTCATCAAACAATACCCGATATTTGGTGTCGTAGGTATTGGAGGAATTCCTGCAAAGCAACTTCAAAAGATGAGAAGGGACCTTAAAAACGATGCTGTTTTGAAAGTCTCAAGGAACACCCTGATAAGAAGAGCACTCGAAGATTCCGGTGAAGTAAAGAAGATGGATCAGTACGTAGATGTACAGACCGCTCTCATATTTACCGAACAGAATCCTTTCAAGTTATACAAATCACTTGAAAAGAGCAAAAGCCCTTCCCCTATCAAAGCAGGTGCCATTGCACCTAGAGACATCATAGTCGAAAAGGGACCAACATCATTCCCGCCAGGCCCAATTCTTGGAGAGATGCAGGCTGCAGGAATACCTGCAGCGATCGACAAGGGTTCGGTTGTAATAAAGGAAACAAAAACCGTTGCAAAAGAAGGAGAAGCAGTTTCTCAGAAACTTGCATCAATGCTTACAAGACTTGAGATCTACCCAATGGAAGTAGGCCTTGACTTGAGGGCAGTTCTTGAGAACGGGGCAACCTTTACACCGGACGTACTGGCTATCGATGAAGACAAATACTTCTCAGATATCGTATTGGCAACACAACAGGCATTCAACATGTCAGTGTTTGCAGCGTACCCAACCTCAGACAATATAAAGACACTCATTGCAAAGGCAACAACAGAATCACGCAACCTCGGTGTCAATGCAGTTGTTCTGGAACCAGGAGTAATCGACGCATTGCTTGGAAAAGCGCAATCACAGATGCTTTCAGTTGCATCAGCAGCTTCTGCTAATAATGAAGAGGCAATGGACGATGAACTGAAGGAAGCACTTGGTGCAGCCGCATCCGCAGCAATAGTCACAGCAGCACCTGAAGAGGAAGTTGTTGAAGAGAAGGAAGAAGAAGAAGAGGCAGCAGAAGAGGACGGCATGGCCGGTCTTGGAGCACTTTTCGGATGATCAGGATTTACAAACTACAATATTTACATTTGATAAAATAAAAGGTGATATTACATGGAATACATATATGCAGCACTTTTACTGTTCAAAGCAGGTAAAGACGTAACAGAAGAAGCAGTTACTGCCGTACTTCAGGCAGCAGGCGTAGAAGTTAATGATGCACGTGCAAAAGCACTTGTCGCAGCTCTTGATGGCGTAGACATCGAAGAAGCAATGGCAACCGCAGCAGTAGCAGCAGCTCCAGCAGCAGCAGCAGCTCCAGCAGCAGCAGCAGCTCCTGTAGAGGAAGAAGTAGAAGAAGAAGAAGAGAAGACAGAAGAGAGCGGCATGGCCGGTCTTGGAGCACTCTTCGGATAAACTAAATTTCCTGTCCGCCAGTTCGGCGGACAAACATTCTTTTTTTAATCAGCTTTTCTGAAAAGCTGGCACTTGACATAAGATTTTAAGTATACATCTTTTTCAAGAATCAGATTATTGTCCCTGCAAATGTCAGGGTAATGATTATTCCAGCTATCCGCATTTTCCTTAAACATGAAAAAAGGAAGCATCATTACAGTATCCAACCCAACCAGCGGTTTTGCACAATCCACTATCGCAAAATAAGCATTGTTCTTCAATACACGAGATACTTCCTTGATAGCACCCTTGCGCACTTCAGATGTAGTTTCACAAAACGCCACTGATGTTACAACAATATCAAATACCCCATTTGTGAATGGCAGCAGATCCATAGAACCCTTATAGAGATTCAAAGGTATACCTGCGTCCTCCCCCTTATCAGTTGCATACCCTAACTGAACACTGGAAAGGTCCAGACCATGCATCTCTATATCTCCACCCATAAGTTCTGAAATTGCAATTCCCACTGATTCTGTCCCACATCCCAAATCAAGTACAGACATTCCATTCTTCAAAGGAAGAGCAGACGCTACTTGTTTATAATAATAATGTCCAAAACCAAGAATTGTCGCAAAAAAATCATAATGTCTGCCCCCAAAGAACCAACCGAAATTATTTCCTTTTTTATGATTTATCTCCAAACCCCCCGATTTAAGATATTATTAACTGCAACATACGTCTTTTTTCCAAAAATGACTGTTAATAGTCAAAAATCAGGTGAACAAACTGCCATTAAACCCATTCTAAGACCTCTTCAGAAACATTACTCCAAAAAGGAAGATTGCACTGATGAAACCTATGATACCCATCGTTGGCAGATAACCTTCACCATTTACAGCCAGATATGAGGACGAAAGCAAGATAGCCAACAGAAAAATGTACTTTGTAATGGAATCTATAGTTCTGTACTTCCTTATTTCATCAGTCTTCTTTTCAAGCCTTTCTATCCGGTAACCCCTGATAGTTTCAATAACGTCATTTACACCCTCAGGAAGGTTCTTCACTATCTCCAGATACCTATCTCCTTCAAGTTGCAGGTATTCAAATGCCTCAAAGGGTGAATAGCGTTTCATCAAAACCCTTGTGATAACTGGTTTTGCATTTTCAAGCAAGTTGAACCTTGGATCAAGTTCAAGGCAGTTGGCCTCAATGAGTATCAGAGCTCTTTCAAGTGTTGAAAATTCACTTGGAAGAGACAGATTATAGTTCAATGCCAATGTTGCGTAATTATCACTCTGCCTTTCACCGACTGAATAATTCTGTTTTGATATGATATCATCAAGATCTATCTTAAAACGACGCACATCGATATCTTCTTTATTGATACCGGTTATTTTCAAAAATGCCTCGAAAACAACATCAACCCTTTTCTTATAAATACCATAGAAAAGGTTCAGCATATTGCGCCGCAGTGCATCATCGATATTACCTACGGCCCCAAAGTCTATGTAGGCAATACCATCTTCCTGAATAATTATATTGGAACTATGCGGATCAGCATGATAGAAACCATCAAGGTAAACCTGCTTCAAATAACTTGTACTGATTATCTTTGCATACCACATTTTCTTATCAGCAGATACCTCTGAAAGCTTCCTGATAGTGACACCCTCCATGTAATCCATGACCAAAACAGTCTCACTGGAATAATCATCATAGACACCCGGGACATGCACCTCTTTTACATCTGCAAAATTCTCCTGAAAACGTTTGATGTTCCTTGCTTCATTGCTAAGGTCAAGCTCACGATTCAGCAGGTCCCTGAATTCATAAAGAAACGCATCGATATCGAAGTTGTTTCCAAGACCAATGGCTTTTACAATAATAGATTTCAGGTCATCGAGTATAGCAAGGTCAAGGTTGATAGTGTTTATAAGATTAGGTCGTGTTATCTTTACAGCAACTTTCTTTCCGTCAAGCACAGCTTCATAGACCTGGGCAATTGAAGCACATGCCAATGGTTTGGTGTTGAATTCATCGAATATCTCAAGTACATCGAAATCGGACTTTTCAAGACCTTCAGATTGTTCAGTCTCCCCAATATTACACCTGAACCCTTCAAATGCCACTTTCATCACATCGAATTCAAGTGGATTGACATTGTCCTGAAGGTTCCCAAGTTCCTCGATATAGATACCGGGAACAATATCCGGTCTTTTGCTCAATATCTGACCGAGCTTTATGAATGTCGGTCCAAGTTCTTCCAGGGCTTTCCTGAGTTTTACTGCTTTTTCCCTGTTTTTGATATCCACGCCGCAGGGAGTTCTCCTGTTAGAAACATAATATTTATTGACCTCACTATACAGAAGACTGAATAGATTATATTTTGAAAATACCCTGAAAATAGTAATGTACCTGCGTATTTTCCTGAACATCAGTACTATGTTTGTCCTGTTAGTAGATATAGATTGGTGTCATTTAAATATTACTTCTTTTCACTAAGAAGCAAGATGATTTAGCATTCCAAAAAATCAGCAAATTTCATGAAATAAAAAAATATGTGGGTTTGGTAACACTAAACAAGTATTTATAACAGGATTCTTATGTAGAATAAAAACTCTCCCTGTCAAAAACAGGCTTTTTGGCCGGTTGTAAATTCAGCGTGTGACTATAATGACCGAAAAACCTATCGTCCAGCTAAAAGGAGTATCCTATTTTTACGCAAGCAGCAAGACAAAAGCTCTTAATGACATTGATCTTGATATTTATCCCGGAAAAAAGATAGCCATCCTTGGAGCAAACGGAGCAGGCAAATCAACAATTTTCAAACACCTTAATGGCATACTTAAACCCTCTGCCGGTGAGGTGCTTGTGAAAGGAGAGCCTATTTCGAAGAAAAATATAAGAAGCGTCCGTCAGACTGTAGGAATCGTATTTCAGAATCCCGATGATCAGATACTTGCACCTACCATTGAGCAGGACGTGGCATTCGGCCCTATAAACATGGGACTTGACGAAGAAGAAGTTGAAAGAAGGGTGAAGAAAGCACTGGAACTTGTAAACCTTTCCGGATTTGAAGAACGTTCACCACATCACCTCAGCGGAGGGCAGAAAAAACTGGTTGCAATTGCAGGAGTACTGGCAATGCAACCGGAAGTGGTTGTACTGGATGAGCCAACCGCCGGACTAGACCCCTTAAGCGCTGAGAATATAATGAAAATAATAGACGGCATGAATAAGAAATTCGGGATAACTGTTATCCTTTCAACCCATGACGTCGATATAGTTCCTCTTTTTGCAGATATCGTATACATCATGCACCACGGAAGAATAGAAGCCAGTGGTACTGCCAGGGAGATATTCAAAAAACATGAAGTGCTCGAGAATGCGCACTTAAGGATGCCACGAATTGCAGAAGTATTCGAGCTCCTGCAGGAATCTGGTCTGGATGCAGACATAAAGATAACACCCATGGATGCCAGGAATGAGATCATACGATTGGTAGAAAATAATAACTAAAAAGGTCTGCCCATGGAGATCACACTTACTGATATTGAAAGGGAAGCATACAAGGACAGTCCTGTCCACAGGCTTGACGGAAGAATAAAGATACTTTCAATCATTGCAATTATCGTTTTTGCTGTCAGTCTCCCTCGTATGGACGAAGGAAATTTCATGAAACTTGCGATTCTTGAGCTTTACCTGATTTCACTAATGCTAATCGCAAGACTTAATCCTGCATATACTATCATGAGATTCCTTTCCATATTGCCTTTTGGACTTACGATTGTTATTATACAGCCATTTGTCAGGCAGCCATTCATTGAAACTTTTACAGTATATCCAATTTATCTACCACTTGGAATTACCCTGACATATGAAGGGATATTTTTTGGTGCGGTGCTCCTTGCAAAATACATTGTATGCATAACATCCATTGTACTCATGTCTTCTACTATGAAAATGAATGACATGGTAACTTCTGCAAGACGACTTGGAATGCCGGCAGAGTTCACCCTCATACTTTCAATGATGGTCAGGTACCTTTTCGTATTCTGGATAATACTCAAACGTATACGGGTTGCGCAGAAAACACGCCTGTTCCACATATGGAACAAGAATGTACCTCATAAGTGGATCATTGAGCAGGTGGCATACACCATAAGCTCATTGTTCATCCGCTCCTACGAACAAGGAGAGAGAACGTACATAAGCATGCTCTGCAGAGGATATTCCAGTGTAAACAAAGTCTATGTGCATAAGAACAAGATAAAAGCTACAGATATTCTATTCTTTGTAATAACTGTAGGGACATTACTACTGGCTTTTGTAGCCTGAAGTAAAAATAGATGAAAGAAAAAAAGGGAAGGAGAATTTATTTCTTTGCAACTTTTCCAAGTGCAAAACTGATTCCCAGCACAAGAAGAGTGCCTATCACAACAGCAAGCACTTCTCCCATTTTACCCTGACCTTCGATTGCATAGTCAGGCATTGGAGATTCTACAAAAGGAGCAGATTCTTCCATCTCTGAGAATGTTGCCTCATCAATGATATTTCCTGCAGCACTTTCCAGACCATCCGGATCAGGAGATGCTAAAAAGGGAGCAAGAACGGATATAAGCAAAGCAATTGCAATTCCTGCATAAAGAAATTTCATATTAATACCTTTGCTGACACTCATATTCATACCCCCACCCCATTAGTACCTGTAACAGATGAGTCCAGCAGGTCAGGTCTTGATTTTTCAATGGCTGTGATAACTATAGCAGTGATAAGACCTTCACCTACAAGCCCTATTATCAGATGAAAAGTTCCCATTGCTGCAAGTCCTGCCACCAGAGGAAAAGTACCTGCAACAGATAGTTGAACCGCACATACAATTGAAGACATGAACAATCCGAACCATGCACCGATAAAGGATGCGCCTTTTATTCCTGCCTTATTCTTTAAAGCCACGAATGTGTAGTATCCCACAAACCCTGAAACAACTCCCATGTTCACGATATTTGCACCCATTGTTGTTATTCCGCCATCACCAAAGACAAAACCCTGAACCAGCAGTACAAGTGTGAGTACAAGCACACCGGCCATGGGACTTCCGAATATAATGGCAACAAGAGTAGCTCCAACCATATGGCCACTGGTCCCCATGCCTATTGGAATATTGAGTGCCTGTATAGCAAAAATTCCTGCAGCAAGCGCTGCCAGGATTGGTACTTTCATGTCATCAAGTTCTTTTCTTGCCCACTTCAGGGACATGAATATGAAAGGCAAAGCGATCACCCAATAGATAAGTGCTTGCCCCATAGGTATAAATGAATCAGGTATATGCATTTTAAGTCCTCATAATGTTATAATTCGTGTTATGAAAATTATTGAATTTAGTAACACTAATGGATACGTAATAAGAGCTATATATACTTAATGAACTAATATCCAGGAAAATAGTATTACACAACTATAAATTTACAAAACCAAGATATATAAAAGAGAAAGTGATAAGACAAGTAAAACGGATGATAACATCATGACCAAATACTCACCTCTTATTGCTGCAAAAGCCATCTGGCAAATGCAAATAAGAAAACGTCCTTTCGTATTGTCCCACGCCATTAATTCCAGATGCAACATGAAATGCTCTTTTTGCGAATACTGGAAAACTGAAGGGGAAGAAATGAAACGTGAGGATATATTCAAGCTTCTTGAAGATGCGAGGGCTTTTGGAATACTTGTTTATAACGCATGGACAGTGGAGCCCCTGTTAAGAGAGGACCTGCCGGAAATACTGGCTCATGCAAAACAACTGGGAATGGTAACTTCACTCATTACCAATGGACTTTTGCTTGAAAAAAGAGTCGATGAACTGAAAAACCTTGATTATCTATCAGTATCTGTGGACGGGACTTCGAGTTATAAGGAAATAAGGGGAGTAAGCCTTGACAGGATTATGCCAGGAATCATAAAAGCAAAAAGTATCATCAAAAACCCTCTCCTGATGAATTGTGTCATAAGCGGAAAGAATCTAGATGACATCGAAGAACTGATAACCATGGCAAAGGACATGGATGTGAAGATATCATTTGAACCTATGTATGAATTTGGAGGAATAGACGAAGGTACCTGGAATGATATGGGGATAAGAGATACAGATAAATATCGCAGGACAGTTGACAGGATAATTGAGATGAAAAAGGAAGGGTATCCAATTATCAATTCTTATACATATCTAAAGATGGTAAGGGATCTGCGGACAGAATTTGTTTGCCATGCGAACGAGATAATACTTGATGTTACAGCCGATGGAAGCATTGAAAATTGCAGAGTCCACCGAAGTCCCATAGGCCATATAAGTGAAGGTATTGGAAATGTATGGGAAAGTACAAAAAAACTCAGAAAGGACACTGCACGCAATTGCCAGAAATGTCTGTTTTTCGGATATGTTGAAAACAGCTTGATGTATAATTTCAATCTGGAAGTGGCACAACATTATGAATGGATGTAATATTTGAATTAATTAAATTGATAGACAATTCGTAACTATTCAGCCTGGCACGATTTGCCTATTGGTACTGATTTCATCGAAATAGAGATGTCTGCTCACTAACAATCTAACAATCAAAAAAGCAATCAATAGCAACAATCAAAATAAATGATCCTAATGAAATTTACGTTTCAACTTTTTGTCAAGATTGTTATTGATAGCGTTTTTATCAGGCTGAATAGTTACGACAATTCTTTTAATATAATAACGCCATGAATAATATAAAAGGTGGTGTAACATGACGAGTGATAAGAACTGCAGCATATTTTCAACTATTTCTTTATTCGCATTGATTGTCATATCCTTCACAGGACTTGCAGGTGCCGAAATAAATGTAGGGTTTTCACCGGCACAAATCAATGTTGAAGAGAATGAAAGTTTTACAATTGCAATAATAATAGAACCCGATACCAACGTATCAGGAGTAGAACTTGAACTTTCATATGAGCCTTCACTTATTAATATAACATCCATCACTGAAGGAAATTTTTTCAAGCAAGGTGGAAAGAATACAATATTCTCAAAAGGGAATATTGACAATGAACTTGGAACTGTCACCGGCATATATTCTGTTATAATGGGAGATGACATGTCACTTGAATCAGGAACTTTTTTGAATATCACGCTCGCTTCAAAAAACAATTCCGGAATCGCAGTTATAGAGATAAATAACGTTGTGATCACCAATTCAGCCGGAGACAGCCTGGAAGTGACTGTTAACAATGCAAAGGTGAACGTCGGTGATGTGGAAGTTGAGGATGTTAATGAAGAAACTTCACAGAGTCAGCAATCAGGACAGAACACACTGATACCTCTTGTATGTGCAATAATGTGCCTCTATTTTGTAAAGAGAAAATAAAACTAAGTACTGGACAATAGGAGTTTAGAGAAATCAAGGGTTATTCAGGACCCCTATCTTTATTTCATTTCCATTGCTCAAATGTAGTAATTTTGAAGCACTTCCCTGATTTACTGCTATCTCGAAAAATCCGTGACTTCCTATAAGCGATAGTACTCTTCCTTTTGGCACCTCACCATAAGTACTCAAAAATGGCATCTGTCGTCCTGAAATCGACAGGATACTTCCATGCGGTACATTTTTATGAATCTCTTCCCCGGGAATATTAGTAACTATATTGCCAAATTTATCGACATATATCACTTTTGCCTCAATGAAATCCTTTTGTATTACATAGCCTGAGAAATCAAGATCAACATATTCATCTGTGCTCTGACCAATGTCCTGAAGGTCCATTCCTCGGGAGATATGTGCGGCCGCCGGGGCAAAAATATCCCTGCCGTGGAAAGTAGAAGAAACATCCCCCAGAATCCCTTGATTCTTAATTTCAAAGACCTCCATATCCCCAAGCAAAGATGCAGCGGGAATAAGAACACCATTATCCGGACCTATTAAATAATGACCACCAGAACGTACGACTATAGCTTTTCTTTCAGTACCGACACCAGGGTCGATAACAGCAACATGAATGGTTCCATGGGGAAAATGCCGGACAACGGAATACAGGGCAAATGCACCCGCCCTGATATCAACAGATGGTATTGAGTGAGTAATATCAACTATTGTTACATCAGGGATTATACTGAGTATAACACCTTTCATAGATGCAGGATACAGAGATCCAAAGTCAGTTGTAAGCGTAATTACTGTCATAAGATTAATTTTGTAAGCCTAGATATAAATAGATACTCTGGAAATTCTAGTCAACCTCTTTTTTTAGACCATCGAGAAATTCAGGTTGCGATTAATTTTCCATCATACCGGGTTTTTGTACTGTCCACGAGAAAAAAACAGCTCGAATCGCGCCCCGTTACCCGATATACCAGTCTCCCTGATTCCAATACTAGTTATAGACAAAATCTCTTTAGAAAGGAAAAGTCCGTATCCTGAGCTAGAACTGCCTTTCTTGAACAATTTGCTCTTCTCTTCGATCCCAATACCGTTATCCTGAAATACGACCAATAAGTGATCTTCTTCCTCAACAGTGGTGATGGTGAGGGTGGTGGCATTGCTGTGCTTTATGACATTGTGAGCCAGATTATAGAACACTTTACTTATCAGTGGGTCAGTGAAAATCAAATAATCCCTTACATCTATATGGAAATTTACCAATGTTTTATCCAGTGGAACTATAGCCTCGGTCAGAACACTTCGGAGATTGACCCACCCAGGAGCCTGGATGCCAATCTCCTGGTAATCTTTTGTGAACATAATATGCCTATCAATAGACCTCACACTCTCCTTCATCCTCCGTAGCAATCCTAACTCTTCAGGATCCTTCACTTGTTCAATCATCAGGTACAGGTATCCCTCCAGAACCATTATCTGATTGATTATATCATGCCGGGTGATGGAGCTAAGCAGATTGAGTTTATTGTTTGCCTGCTTGAGAGCTTCCGCCCTCTTCTCTTTCTCGGTTATATCCTCAACCACACCGTCCATGAAAATCATGTTGCCTTTGGAATCGTACTGTGCCGAAAGAGTTAGAGAACATAAGATAGTTGTTCCGTCCATGACCTTGAACACCACCTTGCGATCCTTTATCTTACCTGTCTGCCTCAGCTCCCTCATTAATTCAAGCCGGTCCTCAGGATGAAGATAGATGTCTGTCGCATATATAGTAAGGAGCTCATTTTCATCATTGAAACCCAGCATCTCGCAAAAAACCGGATTCGCCTGAATTATATGGCCGCGCTTCCATGGTTCACTTCTGATAATACCGATGTTGACATTTTCTACCAGGGTGCGGTACTTGTTCTCACTCTCCTGCAATGCATGCATAGCCAGATTCAGCTCGCTAATCTGCTCCTTTAGCTGAGGATAATAACTCTTCCGATGAGAGGTATCACCTAATCCGATGATTTTCTTTCGGAGAATATCCTGCCTACTATCGTCCTTAGAGAGCCCCATGGTAAAGTACCTCTATGTCCTTTATCGTGGCGGAACGAGGATTGGTGGCCAGACATGGATCAAGGAATGCATTCTCGCAGAGGCACTTAATGTCCTCCTCTTTCACTCCCATATTTGATAATCCAGGCTTTATACCCAGATGGTCGTTAATATTTCTTAGTTCGAGTATCAGGCCATCAGGTCCACTTTTATTTGATGGTTTCTTACCAGAAATAATAGCCTCAAGGGCCCTGTATTTGTCTGGTGCGTGAGAATAATTAAAAGCAACTACATGTTCCAAAAGCTGGGCGTTGCATTCACCGTGAGGAGAATCCAAGTTACCTCCCAGACTATGTGCCATAGCATGCACTAAACCCAGACTAGCATTGGAAAATGCCAGGCCAGCATACATACTCCCCATCATGACCTCATTCCTGAACATGATATTTCCAGGATCATCATACACTTTTGGCAGATATTCCGCTAATATTTTAGTAGCCTCTAAAGCAAACATATCTGTTATCGCAGAGGAGGCATTAGAAACATAGGACTCAAAAGCGTGACTAAGAGCATCCAATCCAGTGGCAGCTGTCAGTTCTAGATTCATAGTCATGGTTGTCTCAGGATCTATAAGTGCAAGATCTGGCAACATGGTTTTGCTAATTATAGCGAACTTGCGTTTCTTCTGCTCATCAGTGATTATAGCGAATTGAGACACATCGGCAGAAGAACCGGCTGTCGTAGGAATGCATATTATAGGAGAAGCAGGCAGAGCTACTTCGTCTACCCCTTCCAGCCCCAGAACGCTGCACCGATTAGAGGCAACCGCACCTATCGCCTTGCACAATCCATAGAACTACCACCACCCACAGCCACGATAAGGTCACAACCTTTCTCCATGTAAAGCTCTGCCCCTCGCATAACCTCCGCAGACAGAGGATTTGGAGAAACTTTGTCATAGATCACAACATCTATGCCTGCTGACTTCAGATTATCCGCTACTTCCCCAGCCCAACCAGCTCTAAAAATACCAGGATCGCTGACCAAAAATACATTCCTGCCAGATAAACTGAGAACGTACTGGCTTATGAGATTTCGGGAACCATCACCGAAAATAATCTCAGGTGCTAAGAATTTACGGATTGGAAGAATCCCATGAGCTATATTGTGCACATTTTTGGCATTTGTCTCGATCATGCTACCACATCCCCCTGATTAAGTGGCTATCCAGCATTTCTCAGTACACCAGGAATCCTTTGTGCATTATAAACCATATGATACCCCGTAAAATATTGCGACATAAAAGTATAAAAGTATTGTCTTGCCAAAACAATTCTCTTTTTTAATACAGCACAGAAATACTCTATTGTGAAATAAAGAAAAAAACTAAAGTTACCACTTAGGAATAATGGTTGCCACTCAAAAATAGAGAAACTAAAAAAAGTAAAAGAAAAAGTAATGCCAAAGGCATTACTTAGAGAGGTTGAAGCTCTGGTTAACTATCTTAAGTGCGCAGAAGTCACCGCACATTGTACATGCATCTTCATCTGCTGAAGCTCTCTCGGTTCTTATCTTTCTTGCGAGTTCCGGATCGAGTGCAAGACCGAACTGCTTCTCCCAGTCAAGATCTCTGCGTGCCCTGCCCATTGCAAGATCCCAGTCACGGCTTTCCTTGTTCTTAACCATGTCACCTACGTGAGCTGCAATCCTTGATGTCTTGACACCCTCAATAACGTCTTCGAGGTTTGGAAGTGCAAGATGTTCTGCTGGTGTTACATAGCAAAGGAAGTCACAGCCTGCTGCTGCAGAAGCTGATGCACCGATAGCTGTTACGATATGGTCACGGCCTGCACCGATGTCAGATACAAGAGGACCGAGCATGTAGAATGGTTTTCCACCGCTCATTGATTTCATGAGCTTGACATTCATTTCAACTTCATCGAGTGGTACGTGACCGGGGCCTTCTACGATTACCTGAAGGTCGTATTTGTCATGTGCTTTCTGTGCACATTCGGAGTTGATGATAAGCTCCTGGACCTGTGCTCTGTCGGTTGCATCGGCGATTGCACCTGCGCGCATTCCATTACCTGTTGAAAGAGTAACTTCGTGTTCCTTGAGGATCTCACAAAGATAATCGAAGTCTTCATAAAGTGGGTTTTCCTTCTCATTGTGGAGCATCCAGGTACTCATGAATGCACCGCCACGGGAACAAAGTCCACCGTATCTGCCGTGTGCCTTCAGTCTGTCAAGGACAATGTTGTTGACACCTGTGTGGATAGCCATAAAGTTTGTTCCGAGCTTTGCCTGTTCCTCGGTTGCATGCCAAAGGTCGTCCTCTGTCATGTGGACAATAGAACCATCTCTCTTTGCTGCGGTGATGAATGCCTGATAAAGAGGTACTGAACCTACTGAAAGGGATATTGCGTCACAGACCTGTTTCCTGATACCAAGGAAATCCCCACCGGTACCGAGCTCCATAAGTGTGTCTGCACCTGCTGCTTCTGCTGCCTTTGCCTTTGTAACTTCCATATCTACATCAACGATATCTGATGATGCACCAATGGATGCATTGACCTTTGTCCTGAGTCCTTCACCGATACCACAGAGTTTGATGTCCCTGTATGGGGTCATAGGGATTACGATTCTTCCTGCAGCAATTCCACGCCTGATGAATTCAGGGTCTTTGTTTTCGTTTGCTGCAACGATCTTCATCTCTTCTGTGATCTTACCGCTTTTTGCATCTGTTACTATTGTCATTATTTATACCTCAGAGTTTGATGTACCCTAGTAGAACTAAATCGTATATAATAGTTGTCGAAAAATTAACTTTCGATAAAGTCAAGTTAACTTTATCAAAGGATTAATTACATTTAAATATATGGAAATACGGACCGCAACAAATGGCTAAAAACAGACACAATAAATACATTGCACGGAATAAGCACATGCTGTGAGAAGATTTGCTTTAATTCAAAACAAGCTCAATTGTTTTGTTTTACACTTGTATTTATTTATTTTTTGCTGCAAAACCAAGAGTATATGAATCAGGTCAGAATTTAAAATATGAAAGCAAATCTACTGGAAAATATGTATTGTTGAGAAGGAAGAAAGAAGAAAAGCATAAACTAAACAACAGTTATTTCTTCTTATCTTCACTCAGCGCCCTGAGCATACGCATGTTTTCCCTATGAAGGGTTACCACAAGGTCACTCAACATTCCAAAAACGAACATCTGGAAACCTGCTATGATAAGAAGAGTAGTAAGAATGCTCATAGGTATGCGGGTAACTCCCTGGAACCACTGTATTACAACATAAGTACCAACTATCAGTCCAGATACAATGAAAATCCCACCAATTATGCCAAAATAGAACATCGGATTGTGAAGACGTGCCATTTTATAAATGGTAGAGCCAATCCTGAAACCATCTTTAAGGGGATTTAACTTGGTGGCTCCCTCGGTGTGCCTTGCAAGGTAAGTAGTTGGAACTTCTAATATCCTCAAGTCTTTCTTAACACTCTCGATCGTAATCTCAGATTCGATCTCAAATCCTAGTTTTTTCAATTCAAATGATTTGATGGCCTTTTTATTAAAAGCCCTGTATCCAGTAAGAATATCTTCAAGCCACAACCCATAGGCCAGCCCAAAAATCTTGTTGATTATTTTGTTGCCGAATAGGTTGAGCCTGGTAAATGCCCCTTCCTCATAGTCCACTAATCTGTTGCCCATGACATGGTCAGCTTTTCCTTCAAGAACAGGGCCGAGTACCGCATGGACATCTTTTGCAAGATTGGTACCATCGCCATCTGCCATAACGATGTATTCTTCATCTATAAGTTCAAAAGCCTGTTTTAGTGCCTGACCTTTACCCTTGCCAGTCTGAACTACGACCCGGGCACCTTCAGCTTCTGAAATCTCACGTGTCCTATCTTTGCTGTTGCCGTCTATAACAAGTATATTGTCAAAGCCTTCTAAGCGAAAATCTCTGATAACCTGACCGATGGTAGCCTCTTCGTTGAGGACAGGCAATAAAATACAGACGTTCTCGTTTGTCATTTTAAAAGAAATAAAAAGATGTGGTCTTAGAGCAGACCCATGCTGTCAAGTTGCTGCCTTACGACTTCAACACCCTGTTCACAATTCTCAGGAGATTTTCCACCGGTAACCACAAGTTTTCCGGAACTGAAAATAAGTACTACGACCTTAGGATCGTCTATGCGGTAAACAAGACCCGGGAACTGTTCTGGCTCATATTCAATATTCTCAAGACCAAGACCGATAGCAATAGCATTCAGATTTAGCACTGCCTTCAGATCTGCGGATGCTACAATGTTCTGAACAGTAATTTCAGGGTTCTCTATGGTTTTTATTCCAATTCCATTGAGCTTTTTTGCCATGTTGCCTATGACAGTGTGAACATCAGCCACATTCTTTGCACCGGTACATACTACCTTACCGGAAGTAAATACCAAAAATGCAGCTTTTGGGTCAGTTACACGGTAAACGAGACCAGGGAACTTCTGTTTGTTATATTCAGCACCCTCGAATTCAGCTTCTATCTTTATAAGATCAAATTCTTCTGCAAGCTTGGTAGATGCGACCACATTTTCAATTTTGATGTTGTAATCTGACATAGTATAATCCTCATATTTAAAGCATTTAAAGCGAGTTGGTTATATTCAGCAATTCAGTATATAAAGTTATACCCTCTGGTTTATATAAGTATTTAAAGAAACCATAAAAAATGACATTTTGGAAAGATCTTTAGATCAAACTGCTTATTTTCAACTGTTCTCAAACTTTTTAAGTCCATCTATAACAGCGTCATATTTGCTACAAACCCTTTCCAGCAAGCTGCCATCCATGGCTTTGTGAGTTGGTACAAGAATCTCGGCACCTTCTGAAACTTCAACACCATCTGTTGATGTGCCATAATCAGGAGCTATTACAATTCCGGTAGATGATACTCCCAGTCGCAAGTCACTGACGATACGCGCAACCATCTCAGTTGCAGGCTGGACTTTCTTGCTTATAACAAGTGCCTTTGAAGTATAACGTTCTTTGAGCTCATTTATTGCTTCAATACTTGACTTTGACCTCTCAGGGTCAGCCACATTCTCAAGGAGTTTGATAGAATCAATAATATCATCAAACGTGGTTGAACTAACCTCAATTATTTCTCCGTCATAATATTTACTCACTTTTTCAATGTAACCTTTGGAGATAACTAATTTATACACATCTTCAAGCTCATCCAACTCATCTTCCGTAGGATCATAGGCGTTGATAACTTTGTACTCCCTTATACCACACATTTCCATCAGGGACTCATACATAGGAGTAACACCAATGAATCTTCTCCCAAGCCACTTGTTAAGACCACTCTGTCCGCTTTGAAAGCGAGAAAGTTCAACAATCTTCTTTTTAACAAGTTCAGGGTCGTTGGATTCAAGACCGAAATAATCAGCAAATAAAGAAGTGGTACGGAGAATCTTTGTTCTTCCGTGTGGTACAGCCTCAACAAAGCCTCTGTCCTTCAGCTCCCTTATGTGGTCATAAGCAGAATTACCCCTCATGTCCACAAGATCTGACTGGATAAGTGGCTGATGATATGCTATCATGGAAAGTGTGCGCAGCATGGGTGCACTCAATTCTTTTGGAGCAAGTGGTCTCACCACATCAGTATATTTTGGTTTGACCTGCATAACGTAGCGTTCACCAAGGTCAATTACCTCAATACCAGTTTCCCTGGAAGAATATTCTTTCACAAGATCAACTGCGATAGAGATAACATGTTTCTTTGGCTTGCCTATCAGTTTTCCAAGGGTTGCCGCATCAAGTGCCCCTCCGGCAGCAAAAAGAGCTGCCTCCATAACTTCCCGGTCACTCATAACTGTAAACACACCTCTTAAACAGCCTCATAATTTGCCCTGGCTGGATAAACATACAATTCACCGAAGAGTTCTTCCTGTGTCAACCAAACCTGCTTTTCAGTTGCAAGGAAAAGAAGTGAAACATAGGTCATGATATTCTCAGACCGGTCATCGGTCATCAGATCAGAAAGCTGGACAAACTCATGCTCAGTAAATGATTCCTTTAACATTGCAGCCATATCCCTGACACGTCCCAGTATATCCTCTTCGTGAGCAATACCCAGGACATCATCTGTTGTTACAGCTGACCTTTCTTCAAGTTTTCGGTAAACACTGCGGTCTTTCCTGCGCGTTTCAACCTTCTCTGCTTTGCGCAGCTCAACAATGAGCTCATGAAGTGTAACCGGACGTGTAGCTCTGCGACGGATAGGTAGTTTTGGAACCGGATATTCATCAACCTCATAGAAATCCAGCTCATCATCCATCATCTCGAAGCAGTCCTCATCCTCATCCTCCAGGACGATTCCGGTGGATTTCATACGCAACAGAATCGACGCATAAAGAAGTGTCCTGCCGGAGATTCGAAGATCCATCATCTGCATCACTTCGATACGCTCAAGGAACATGTCAGTAACAGTGACAAGATCTATATCCCATGGATTTATGGCACCGTCCTTTGCAAGATTCATGAGAATCTCAACAGGTTCGCTAAGTACGTCTTCCGAGAAGTCAAGGAGAGATTCATCAACACCAAGTTCCCTTAAGGTCTCAACGAATGCCGGATCAATAGTGCATGGTAACGAAACACCAGCAATCGGAACAATTTCGGCTGCTTGAACCAGCTCCATATCTTCTGCTATTTCGTTCAACGTAGTTTCACACCCGTAATACTTGTAATATTATTTTCCTGCATTGCAACCCCAATGGTACGCTCAGCAGCCTCTATCATTGGTTTTCTGAGAGAGACAACAATGAATTGTGCATTTGCAACTGCTGTTTTAACCCGCTGTGCAACCTTACCTGCATTAGCTCCGTCAAGGAACATATCAATTTCATCGAATGCATAGAAAGGAGCAGGCCTGTACTGCTGAATGGCGAATACAAATGACAGGGCAGTAAGACTTTTTTCTCCACCCGACATGGCTTCCAGACGCTGCAGGGTCTTTTCCTTTGGTTGTGCTTTAAGTGTCATGCCACCTGCAAAGGGATCTTCATAATTATCGAGAACCAGCTCACCAGTACCATCGGAAAGCTCATGGAATATTTCCTTGAAAGGTGCATTTATACCTTCATAGGTTTCCATAAAAGTATCTTTTTTGAGCTGCTCATATTGCTTTATACGCTCAAGTATCTGTTCCCTTTCTGAGGACAGAGTGTCACGCCTTGTGACAAGGTCATTGAGTCTTGCCTCAACCTCATCGTACTCATCAATTGCGCGCATATTGACAGGTTCAAGACGCTCCATGGCCTTCTCAATAGAACCTATCCTTGTGCGCACGGTCTCATAATTAGGAACTTCCTCTGTTTCCTCAATACCACGTCTCTGGATCTCTTCCGCAAGTTCGACAACCTGTTCATCAAGTGCATCCTTTGTGGCTTTCAGAGCCATCATATGACGATTACCGTCATCAACTCTGAGCTTTATCTTCTCAAATTCCTTCTTCACAGAAGCATGCTTCTCGTGCAGTTGAGCACGTTCTTGCTGTAATTCTTTTAACTTATCAGCAAGTTCAGTTTCACGCTGCTGTTTTTCCAAAAGAGATGCCTCAAGTTCAGTGATCTTATTCCTGAGGTCGGCCACGCGTTGTTTGTGCGTAGCTTTCTTCTCATCCATTGACTTGATAAGTTCCCTGTTCTCTTCCATTTTTGATGATGCATAATCACGGTCAAGGTTCAGGGCATTCAAAGTGGAATCGATGTCACGAACACGACCATCCAGACGCCTGATCTCTTCGTCAAGCTGTTCTGCCTGCCTGTTAAGTTCCGGAACTTCAGAACCTGCAAGTTTCTCATCCAGCTCCCCGATATCCGCTTCTAAAGACAGGACGAGTTCTTCCTTTTCCTGTTTCAGGGTAACAGTTCGCTCCATTTCATCTCTGAGCTCCTTGCGTGACTCTTCTATATCTGCAAGTTCCTGAGCCTTTGCTTCAATGAGCTGGGAAAGACGTTCACTCCTTCCTGAGATCTCTTCAAGTTGCATCTGCTTCTTGGATATCTCCTTGTCATGTTCATGGACCTCATGATTGACCTGAGATATATGCCCTTCCACCTGATCCAGTTTCTTGATAGCATTGCTGCGTCTTGAATCGTATTCAGTGATTTTCTCAGCGATCTTCACGAGCTTATCTTTCTCAGAAGCAGCGAATGAAAGACCGGATTTCTGTTGTTGGGAACCGCCCACCATTGCGCCACTCTTCTCAATGACCTCGCCTTCAAGAGTAACCATCCGCAGCCCACCCATAAGACGGCGGGCATTTGTCAGAGTGTCTACAATGAGAGTATCCCTGAAAACATACCAGAAAGCAGCTTCGAATTTATTATCAAAATCTATAAGGTCAATTGCATAACCCACAACACCTTCCCTATCGGATAGGTTTTTGTAGGGCCTGCGGGACTCCATTTTATTCAATGGGAGGAATGTGGCTCTTCCGCCTCTTCTTTGCTTTAGGAAAGATATTGCGCGGGAAGCGTCCTCATCATTCTCGACAACAACTGCCTGCATACGCCCACCAGCTGCAATTCCAAGGGCATTAGAATATTTCTGGTCAACACTGCCAAGTTCTGCGATGGTACCATATATGCCTGGTAAACCATGGTGTTTCTTCTCATTCATCACCATGTCTACTGCTTTAGAATACCTGCTATGGTCTTCTGCCGCACGTACACGGACCTCTATCCTGGCATAATCATTCTCATACTTGCGAAGTTCATCTTCAATTTCCTTGACGATGACCTTTAATTGGGAACGGTTGAGTTCAAGATCGTCAATATCCTTTGTCAGGACATCGATTTTCTCATTGAGCTTCTCTATATCATATCCAACAGAAAGTGTATCACTTCCAGAGGATTCTGCTTTGGATTTCGCATCTGCGATCTCACTTTCAATATCCCGGACTTCCGCTGACTTTCTTCTTAGTGAATCAAGCAAGCGGTCTTCCTGACGCATAAGCTCATTTTTGTCGTTCTTCACAGTCTCAAGCTTTGACTTGAGAGTACTGAGCTCATCCCTTGTCTGGGCGAATTTTGAATCGACATCTGCTATCTTGCTCTGGAGAATCATGCGCTCGGTCTTGCGCTCGGACATCTCGGACAGGATGCTTTCTTTTCTCATTGATTCTTCTGAAAGATTAGAGTCCAGCTCTTCAAGCTTGCCTTTTATTTCATCAATTTCAACAAAAGTTTTCCTACGCCTGGATTCGACATCTTCCATTTCCTTTTCGGAAAGCTCAATGGTGTCAACACATCTTGAAACTTCACCTCTTATGCCCTCTATATCCTTTTTTATCTGGATCTGCTCATCCTCACCCATTCTCTGGATGGTCAGGGTCATTTCTTCGAGATCCTGTTCAAGCTTTTCAACATTGATCTTTTTGGCATCAAGATCCAGTCCCAGTTTACCAAGAACCTCATCCTTGGCCTGGATGTCATCAGCAACAGATAATAGCTCTACCTTAGCATCCTTGAGCTTTGCAAGCAGGACAAAGCCCTCGAATTTCATTTTCTCTTCCTTAAGAGATTGATATTTAAGAGCCTGATCACGCTCGGTCTTGAGCTTCTCAAGCTGCTGGCCGACCTCTTCGATGATTATATCGACCCTCTCAACCCTCTCGCGAACGATCTCAAGCTCACTGAAAGCCCTGTCCCTTTTACTATCAAACTCAGCAACGCCAGCTATCTCATCAATTATCTTTCGTCTCTCGGTAGGGGTCATATTGATGATGCGCGTAACATCACCCTGCATCACAACATTATAACCTTCAGGAGTAACACGGGCTTTTGCAAGATAATTATGCACTTCCGTAAGACTAGCTGCCTTGCCATCGAAATAGAAATAACTGTAATACCCGGAATCAGTTTCCCGTATCTTTCTTGTAATAATAATCTCATCGGCATCATATGGCATTTCACGATCAGTATTATCAAAGCGAATCGTCACCTGTGCAAAATCAGGCTTTTTAGAACCTTCGCCGTTATAGATAAGATCAGTAAGTTTTTCAGCCCTCATGGTCCTGGAACTTGATAAGCCCAGCACAAAGAGGATACCATCTATGATATTAGATTTGCCACTGCCATTTGGACCGGAAATGGTGGTGAAACCATCAAAAAAAGGTATTTTTACCTTTTTCCCGAAGGATTTGAAGTTTATAAACTCAAGTTCCTTGATATGCACGCGATTCCTCTGTTTTTATAAAAAAGATTATTTTCTTCGTGTGACGATTACCACAGCATCTTCATCTTCGCGCGCCTCGATTGTCTCATAGTTAGAGGATTCCTCTTCTTCTTCACATGAGGATTGACCTTCTTCTGCAACAATATATTTGCACGAAGCCATATCCTGTCGTGAGTCCTTGTCGAGTCGAACCTTGCGCTCATCATCGGTTTCTGCGATAATATATTCAGACCGGCATTCAGGTTCAGGCATTTCAGGTTGTTTTACAGAAGGAACTTCCCTTACATTGAAACGCATGTTTGGAGATGAGGATGGCTGGACAGTTCCCGAAGAAGATTCAGATTCATCAGACCTTATGGAAACCTTTGAATTGAATGGTTTTGCTGAAGGTGATGGTTCAGTTGGAGCTGAGCGTACAGAAGAAGGAATTGCTGAAGATGGAGGTACAGGCTGTGATTGTGACGGAGTTGCTGAAGGTGCTACAGGTTTAGGTTCCGGCCTATATACCTTTGCGTTTGATGGTTCCTTTACAGGCTCAACCGGTGATTTTTGCTCTACTTTCTTTTCGCAAGGAACGGGTAACTCTTTCATAGAACGTATCATTGATTTTTGGTCAAGGAGTTCATCCATGACACCATTAAGATTACTGCTCAGAGCCTGAACCTTACGTTCAAGTTGCGCAATTCGGTTGTTGAAATCAAGATCGTTCTTAAGGTCACTTCTAATCTCCCGGAGTATAGAATCACGGATATTGTTTTTGATTTCATCTAGTTCTGTTTCTTTTTCCTTGAGCTGCCGCTCAAGGCGTTCAATCACAAAATCCCTGTTTTCAGTATTCATGAAAAGCCTCGTAAATCCATTCAGTCCCTCATCGCAATTATGCGACAATTATATGTTAATATATGAATAAAAGTATAATATACCTTCTGGTCGCCAGATGTATTTTATTCAAGCAATAAATAAGTATTTACTGTCAATTATCTTGCATATATGGCTGAATTATTTGTCACTGGGTCTTTCTCAACCGCAAATACATGATCAGCCGAGTCAATAAGGGATTCGTCGTGGGAAACTATGAGAATTTGTGCCACACCTATGTCCCGCATCATGTCTATGAGCTTTATTAGCTGGTGCACATGACCCCTATCAAGGAATACTGTGGGTTCGTCCATGATAAGAGGTGGAAGCCCGGCACCATCATGAGATGAAGTACCAAGTGAGAGCAGGCGATATATTGCACAGCGAAGTACCAGATTGAATAAAGCACGCTCTCCGCCGCTGAGAAGCTTGGGTTCAAGAGCAGTGCCATCCTTTTCGAACACCGTGAGATTATAATCTGCGTCCAGCATTACATGAGAATAAGCATTATTTGAATACATGAACGAGAATATTTCGTTTATCAGCCGGTCAAGCGTCTGTATATTGCTGGAACGCAGTTGCGCACGTATTCGCATGTACATACTTTCAAGGTTCTCAGCATCAGAATAAACAGCATTGAGATAATCAGCCCGGTTCTTTAGCATATCCAGATTCTTTTTGAGGCCTGAAAGTCGGGTCCTGTCATTTTCAGCCATTCCCTCTTTCTTCATTACCTCGCCTTTTTCAAGCTTCAGCCTATCAATTTCCGAATTGATCTTGCTAAAAGCAAAACTATAATCTTTGCTAAAAGATTCGAGCTCTTTCTTATCGAATTTTCCAATCTTCTCATCAATATCCTTTACAGATTCTTTTTTCTCCCCTATCTGCCCTTCAAAGAGTGAGATCATTTCCTGAATACCTTTGATTTTCTCATTCATCTGCCTTATTTCGGAAGTTATCTTCTCGAACTCTCCCATTATTTTCTGCATTTCCCGGGCAAGACCAAGGCGTTCCAGGGACTTTGAATGCTCTTTTAAGGTTAATTCCTCTTCCTGCCTTAACCCTTCTACCTTTATTTTTGTCCCGTCGATGGTCTTTTCCAGTACTTCCTTCCCGGACAGAAGTTCCTTTATTTTCAGCTCATCTTCCCTGAGGTGCAGCTTATACTCTTCAATCCTCTTGTTATCCCTGTCAATAGCCTCTTTCGCAGACTCGATATCCCTGAGAACAACATCAATGTCTGATTTACAAGCGCGAGCTGATTTGACCTTATCAACCCTTGCTTCAGCTTCGGCCTGCTTGACCTTAAGTTCAGATAGTTCTGCTTCCAGTTGCTTTATTGTTTCATTATCTGAAACACTGGACTGCTCCACACATGAACCTTTGAGTTCCTGCCCACATGTGGGGCACTTTCCAGCTGCCAGAAGTTGTTTTGATTTTTCAATCCTGCTTTTAAGTTCAGATATCTTCACCTTGAGTTTAGATTCCCTGCCATAGAACCTTTTTTGCTGGTCATTTACAAGGTCGAGAACCTCATCGATGTTTTCAAGTTTTTCAAGAATGAAACCCAGAGAAACTATTTTAGACAAAATATTCTTGTGTTTATCCTCAAGTCCTGCAATGCTGACTTTGTGTTTCTCGATCTCAGAATAAACGCCTTTTATTTTGGAGTCAGCATCTTTTGCCGTATCCTCAATGGACTTTATCTGTTTTTCCGAATCTTTCACAGACTGAGCAATGCTGAGAAGATCTTTTTCAGAAACTGCTTTTTTACTTTTCAGCTCGCTAAGAGCGTCCCGTAAAGAACGTTCAGCTTCATCCATCTGAACGATCAGGGATTCAATATCTTTTGAGTTAGCCTTCAACTGAGACTCTATTTCAGAAACTCTCACCTGTCTGGATTCAAGAAGTTCCTTATGAGAACGAATGTCTTTTGAAAATGAATCAATGGATTGGAATGATTTTGATTTTCTGTCAGTAAGCTCTTTTATCTGTTGTTCCACCGACTTTTTCCTGTCGGAGAGTTCACTTAACTCCGAAAGTTTTTTCGTGACCTCATCTATCAGGGAACGTGTGCGGTCCCTCTTTTCATTGAACGAAGCCATTTCAGAATCAATTTGCCCGGCTCTGGTCTTCAGAGTTGCCAGCCTACCACTGGGATCAGTATCCTCTACGAGCTTTATCTCCGCGCCAAATTCCTTGATACGTCTTTCATTATCACGTTGATGCCGCCCAACTCCAACCCTGGCACTTGAAGATCGTTCCCGGTACTCTTCCAGTTTGCCAAGTTGCAGGAGGTCATCTATCATTTTCTGGCGGTCTTTGGGTTTGGAGTTGATGAGAACATCGATTTCACCCTGGCGTATGTAAACACAATTCCTGTAAGCTTCTTCATCCATATTCAAAAGGGATGTCACTGATTCATAGGTCCGCGTTGCCTGGTCAAATATGATATCTCCATCCTTCCTGAAGATGGATTTAGTATTGGAAGCACGTCCTTTTTCCGGGTCGTTCCTGAAAGACTGCTCTATAGAATAATTATGTCCATTCTGCTCGAATTCAAGCAATATTGATGCCTTTAAAGCACCCTTGGTGATGATATCGGAAAGTACGAAGTCCTTATCCAGAGTCTTGCTTCCAAAAAGTCCTGTGAAACATGCCTCCAGAAGACTGGATTTACCACTTCCGTTAACACCTGATACCACTGTGACACCATTCTTGAACGAAATGTCCAGTTCCTTATAGCTCCTGATATTCTCAACATTTAATCGTTTTAACATCAAAGGTAATCACCCAGATTGTACTGGCGGGGTTTTACAGTTTCAGGCTCTGTTTTTTTAGCTTTGACCTGCTTTTTATCACTATGCTCAGCATCATCCACTACTACTGAGTCCTCAGACATGTCCATTTTTTCAGTAGCTCCTGTTTCCTTAGATTTTTTAACAGGCACTATATCGTTAGAATTATCAGAAACGGGCATATCTGTTTTTTCAGAACCGTCGGACTTCTGAACCACATCTATTAGAGTATCATCCGATGTTTTCTTTTCAGATTCGGTCACTGTTTCAACTGCATGACCATATTCAGTCATCGCAGACTCGGATACCACCATCGCTGCATCATCGGAAAGTACATAGGAAGCGTTAACAGGAACATATTTCGTAAAATCGATATTTTCAAGCAACTGTCCTAATTTAGACTCGGCCTCATCACCGACTCTTGTCTTCACTATACGTGGATCCCTTATTATATCATCAAGCAATAGACCGCCAGACGTAAGGTCCATTTTCTTAATCTCTTCTTTGACGACATCGTCCGGATCTGAGAAAGAGACTTTCAAAGAGGAATCTTCCAGTGTATCGACTCCACTGCGAAGATCCTTTATCCCCGGAACCAGTGCACCTCTTGACAAAAGGAACTTCTCTATTTCACTGAAATCCAGCTTTACCCTGACATCGCCTGATATTTCCACGAAGGCAACTTTCTCTTCAATGTCATGTTCCATTACTGCGGAAAATACATCCTCGTGAGAATCCGAATCTTCCGTGAGATTGACAGGTATGAATACAAATTCACGCGTCTTAATTGCACGCTTACTTATCTCAATACCAGTTCCCCCGATGGTGACTATATTGTAGGAGCGTGGTTCGCGTTCTGAAGTACTGTTCCTCTCGGTACTGCCACAGTAGGTGACCCATGCATCATTGACTGTGGTTATTTCTTGCTTGTGGTTATCTCCAAGAAGTACTGCATGCACATCAAAAGGAATAGAGTCAATTACCTCTTTTATGTCCCAGTCACCAAAGGCGAAGGGTTTTACGAGCTGGTGCATTACAAACAGGTTATACTTTGCATCGGTTGCCTTGTCATCAAATATGGAATAATCAAATAAGGGTATCTTTGTCTTTGGAACACTGTCAATACCATATAAGGCAAGCTCACCCAGCCTGTAAGGCTCTGTACCAAGACGAATTACAAGACCAAGGCTGCTGTAAAGGTCAAGCCACTGCGTACTCTGTTTGCTCTCATGATTACCAACGATTGCAAGGAGCGAAATTCCTGCACTTTTCAGTTTTGAGAACAGACCCATGGCATCAAGAATATCATCAAGTGTGGGATTCCTGGAATCAAACAGGTCACCTGCATGTACTACAGCGTCCACGCTCATACTAATAGCATCGTCCACCACAGTGGAAAAAGCATTGAAAAAATCCTGCCGGCGTACATCACTATGATATTGCCGGTATCCAAGATGTGTGTCCCCTGTGTGGACTATCCTTATTTCATCCATCAGGGATTATGATATGTATTTGCTGTTTTTAATTGTTTGGGGTATAGAAGCCAATGCCTCGAACATGTGAAATAAATACAACTAATATATTACAATTGTTTTTTATATAATTAGCTACTAATTATACAAAGGGCAATATGGACAAAAAAGGCCAGATAACTATAGATTACCTCATCAGCATCACTATTTTCTTGTTCGTAGTCATCTTTGTATTCAACTACACTTCCGGAATATTCACCCCTTTCATCTCAAATTCTGATGAAACTACGTTGATTGCTGACAGGACTTCAACAGCCCTGGTTGAGAATATCCTGAACGAAGGTGATGAAACTGTTCCTAACATGGTGAATAAGGCAAAAGTCGATCTGTTATTTGCAGAACTGGATGGAAATTACACCCATACTGTTGACTACCTTGGCTTGAACGGATCATATCTTAGATACGACCTTAATGTCACACTGGAAAACAAAACAGGGATTATCAACACTTCTGGGAAAGTAATACCAACCGGTGTCAATGTTGGCCAGACAAAAAGAATAGTCTTGTTGAAAGATATAAATTCAGGAAATACAGAAGCAACCATAATGTCATTTAGGGTGTGGTAATATGAACTGGAATATCTTTTATATGAAAAAGAATTCACACGCCCAGATGCATACACTTGAGGCGGTAATGGCAGCACTGATAATGGTTGGAGTGATTGTGTTCGCAGTAGAAGCAACCTCTCTGACACCACTCACATCATCAACTGCAAATGCACATATCGAAGCCCAGCTGCAGACCATTGGCCAGGATATGCTAAATGCACTTTCCTACACACCATCTGGCCACAACTCCGATCTTAAGAATGACGTACTGAGTTGGGACGGAACAGAATATGTATGGAACGGAACAGCATACCGATCAAGAGATTCCAGCAACACGACCCTTTCAAACAGTTCCCTTGGTGATATGTTCCTATTTATTGCAATCCCCAGAGGAATTGCACACAATGTCCATTTCGCCCGGATAAATGAAAATGGCATTGAGATGTCGAGTCCCTACATATATAATGGCGATCCATCCAACAATGCTGTGATCATCTCTAAAAAAGTAGTCCTTTCAGATTATGAGGTTGGGAACACATCTGTTTTTATGACAAATACAGGAATACCTGATGCTGATACAAGTAGTGATTTTTACAATATTGTCAATATCAAAATGACACTCTGGAGAATGTAAGAACATTGGAAAGTGATGGAATGAAAAAACTGGATGAATGTGGGCAATTACTCCTTGTTACAGGGTTTGCACTGGGAATCGGCATAGTTGTGCTTACCATCATGCTGAACAATGTCATATATGCCAGTAACGTTGCCTCAGAATCAAGTATTGATACTTCGCGTTACGAGATTTCAAATGCTGTCCAGATGACATCAGAAAGCTATGAAGATGCTTACAAGTATGCTATGAAAGATGGAAGTTTCAATAATACGTCCTTTGAACAGTACATAGATATGTACATAGAGATAGCTTCCAGAAACTACGCGATCTCAGGATTTACTTTTAATTGTGAGAATACTACATTGCATCAACCTTTTTTCACCCAAACTGGACTCGTGGATGGAAGAGATAATTGGACAGTTGCCAGTAACATCAACACCACAGATGTGTTTTTGCTGGAAATCCCCGACACATCAAAACTAGGAGATAGCTCTGACAGCCTGACAATAACAATTACGAATAGTTCCGCTACCCTATGGTCCATTGAACTTTACAACTCAAGCGGCATTATAAACGCCACTGTTTCAGATCAGTCATCAGTAATAGGAACATATACAGCAGCCACCCTGATCAACATAACCGGAAATAAAATTGACTCCAACCCTTCAGGGTCATTCTTTTTTTCAGATAATACAGATGGAAATGATTATTCAATAAATATCCTCCATGGCGGCAATGCAGTGGGATACTTCACATTTTCAGGAAAACTCAGTTCAGGAGAGGATTTTGCATATGCAAGGCACCGGGTGATCAATCCGACTTTCACCATGAGCTCTAGTGAAATGAATATGGTCCGTAATTTACCGGTATCGTTGCCAGGGAGAAACATATGACACTACGGAACATATGTAGCGATGAGAATGCGGTTTCAGTTTCAATTGGATTCATACTTACTTTTTCGATAACAGTCCTAATGCTTGTCATGGTTCTCAGTTCATTCTACAGCCTGATGGATCAGGCAGAACAAACCGTGATGCGTGACGAATTTGAGATACATGGAAGTGATATCGCTGTGCGTATTGCATCTATGGACACCATGATTGGTGCTGCAGAGAACTCCGGATCGCAGATCGGAGAAATAAGATATGAGCTGTCCCTGCCTAGCAAGATCGCAGGAAAAACATATTCATTAGAGTTTGTTAACAGCACCAAGGATATTGTGCTCACATCAGATGACAGAGATGAAACGATAGTAAAAGTTCCATATTATGCCGATAACGCAGTAGTCTATTCAACTACACTATATAGTCAGAAAAATGAGTATGTAATGACATACGAACCCGATAAAGATGCCATCATAATATTCTGAGCACATGGGAACAAAACAAAATGACAAGAAGAAAAAGATCAGTCTTTTCTGATGATGCGGTTACGGAAGTTCTGGACTTCATCATAACACTTGGAATGATGCTTCTGGCAATTGGAATCATAGCTGTTGTAGGGTACCCTTTGGTTGAGCATATGAAAGAATCAGGATATCAGGAGAACATCCGACAGAGTTTCTCAGTACTTACCCCAAACATGAATAAAATAGCGGCAGGTAAAGCTCCCTCCCAGTCTGTAGAACTAAAGATGCATGGTGGTATAGTTTCCGTCACGGGTAATAGCTACATGAATGTAAGCATGGACATGTGGAATGAATCCACGTCCTCAATTGAATCGATCTCGTTTGAAAGGCAATTACGTGCGATAGAAAATGAATACATGGACACATCGTTCGCCTATGAGAATACCGGCGCATGGGCCAGATATCCACAGGGAAGTGCAATTGCAATATCAAAACCTGTATTTGCATATGACAACAGTTCACTGTTAATACCCATGGTAACGATCACAGGCAATGAAGGAATATCAGGATCGGGATTGATCCGTGTGGTATCAAACGGTGGTCAGCTTTTAGTTGAAAGTTATAACAATGTGTCACAGGTTGAGATTACACTATCAAGCGATTATTACGAAGCATGGGAAAAATATCTTAATGAATCGATCGGAATGCAGACAACATATGTAAACGCAAGCAACATGACGATTCAGGTAAGAAAGGATTACAATCCAAATATCGATGTTTTCATAACAGTTTCTCCTATGAGCGTGACTGTAGAGTGAAATTAAGAAGTAAAATGGGTGGGTGTAGAATGAAAAAATTAATACGATCTGAAAAAGCCGTTTCATCCGTTGTGGGAATGATAATGCTATTGGCACTTACAATTACATCTGTAAGTATGATTTTTCTTTATGGTGTGCCAACAATATACGAAATGCAGGATATGGCAAATGCCCAGAAGGTGGAACAGGCATTCACGATATTTGATTCACGTACAAGCAAAGTCGCACTCGGAGAATCGCCAAGCCAGAGCACTTCCTTTTCTATGACAGGAGGTGACATAAAAGTTAATGGTGATAACCAATCCTATGAAGAAAGCCAGATAGTTATCATCTCTGTAGATATTGATGCTTCATGGTATGATGCTTTCAAACAGAACAAGGATAAGTGGAGATCCTGGGAGGACTATACCAGTAATCCTGAGATGAACGAGTTCAATGCGTCAATGGGAAGTATTGTGTACAGTGACAAAGACAGAGTTATCGGATATGAAGGAGGAGGAGTGTGGTCCAAATATCCTAATGGAAAATCGGTTATGATATCCCCACCTGAATTCCATTACAATGGGGAAACTTTGACACTTCCAATAATGAGTATAGAAGGAAATACCGCATACGATGGAAGATCTGATGTCGATATCACCGTCAGCTCTGACAACATGCCAACAATATTGTATCCGGATCCTTTAGATTCAAGAAGAACAAATCCTCTGACATCAGATAAAGTGATAATTTACATCAAGAGCGAATTTTACAACGCATGGGCAGATTATGCAAATTCACTTGCATATGCCAGCGCCACAGCAGACACTGTGAATCAAACAGCCGTTGTCGAACTTGAAGTCATTCCTGCCATGGGAAAAGACACTCTGAAACAAGCCTTCAAGATTGGAGCAGTAAACCAATCAAGTCCTGCACCAATATACAATTTTTCCCTTGATCTGGAAGCAAGAGGTAATGCCGGACTCAATCCAAGCAATTACAAGATAACTGCATCATCGGGCACAAGGACACTCACCTACACCCTGGCAAAAAAAGGAGGGGCAGACCAGTTGAAAATGGACATTATTTATGAGGATACAGCCCCAGGTGGTGGAGTTGAAACATGGGATGGGCAGGATGTTTTTACGATAAGCGGTTCGCATGATGATGAAGCATCATCTGTGGACATTTTGAGTCACACATTCACCTTCGAATATGATGAAAGCAGTGATTTTTCCTGGGATGATAGCAGTTCAGTGGGTATTGCTCCAAATATCACCTATACAAGTGGAGATACAACATCACTCTACAACCTTACCCAGCATTATATGAAACTCATTACAATGGATGGATCTGTAGTTTTCAATTTGAATCACCCGGGTACCGGAGGCCATGGACATGGAGGAGGTTCAGATCCTGTGGATTACGATGAATCGACTCTGACTTTGTATTATGATGGGATGCCAGGAAGCATAACATATCTCCATATCAGCAGAAATGACCTTACAGCTACCCTTAAATGAAGTGCAGGAAATATAATTAATTTACAATTATCCTTTTATATAATAGACAACATATATATGTTGAGGAATTATGATCGATACCCGTGGCCAGATGCACATAGATTACCTGATAGGCATCGCTATTTTCCTGACAAGTGTCATCTTTGTTTTTTCATATACCGCAGGGCTTTTCACCCCTTTCCAGTCGAACTCGGATGAAGTGACACTCATAGCAGACAGGATCTCGACAAATATGGTCGAACAAAACATGAGTGCTGGAAATCCCCATACACCCAATTTGCTCAACGGTACAAAAGTTGATTATTTCTTTAATCAAACAAATGCCGATTATGAAAGTACAATCGAATACTATGGAATGAGTAGTTCCTACTTGCGGTATGAATTCAACATCACAATGGAAAGCATCTCATCTGGTTTACTGATACATTCCACAGGGAAAACGTTGCCTACACAGGGAAACATAGGCCAGACTAAAAGAATAGTCATTGTCCGGGATGAAAATACCGGGAATGAAACTCAGAGAATGCTATCTGTGAGAGTGTGGTAATATGATCGATGAGAAATGTCCATTTAATGTTAAATTCGATACATCGGCCCAGTTACATACCCTGGAAGCTCTCATGGCCCTCATGATCGTCACAGGAATAATAATCTTCACTGTACAGGCAACTTCACTTACTCCTCTTACATCCTCAACGGCGAATGCACACATAGAAGCACAGCTTCAGATCCTGGCACAGGATATGCTGACCGTGCTCGATCACTCTCAATCCGGACATAACTCCAGCCTCAAAGAAGACATATTGGACTGGGACGGAGATGAGTATGCCTGGAATTCTATCGATTACGTATCTAAAAACAATAACAACCTCGAAAACAGCTCGACAGCTGACCTATTGGAGAGTGTGATCGTTTCCAAAGGTATAGCACACAATGTGCAATTTGCTGTGATTAATGATGCAAGAGCCGTAATGACCTTAGATTACATCTACAATGGTGAACCCTCGGATAACGCTGTAACAGTATCCAGAAGAGTATTATTATCAAATTCAGACATATCGAATTCTTCCCAATTCCAATACTACACAGGCATAGCGGATGCAGACACAAATACTGATTTCTATAATCTCATTGACGTGGAAATAACTTTGTGGAGAATGTAAAAAGAAGACGGTGTTAACATGAAAAGACTGAACGAATCCGGACAGATGATATTGATTGCCGGTTTTATAATCGGCATAGGCATCGTAGTCCTGACTGTCATGCTTAACAACATAGTCTATGCAAGCAATACAGCCTCTGAGTCAAGTATCGAGACAAACGTCTTTGATTTTTCCAACATTGTGCAGACCACTACCGAAGCTTATGAAAAGGCATATGCAGACTCAAATAGTGGATCTGACAATGCAACGTTCGATGCCTACATGGCGAACTACTCGGAGAAGATGGTCGAGAGCTATTCGCTTTCAGGCTTTATATTTTCTCTCGACACCGGTACATTTCAGGATGCATATTTCACTCAGAATGGCCTACCTGATGGAAATGATGACTGGGTGGTCATTGAGAGGGTAAATTACACTGACAAGTTTCTTTTATCCATACCCAATGCATCCACACTGAGAAATGAATCAAACAAGTTTGTAATAGAAGTTAACAATCAATCAGGCACTACAATCTGGTCAGCCACAATGTTCAATTCAAGTGGCAATATCAACCTTACTGTATACGATAGCAGCTCTGTACTCAATCATAAAGATGATTCATTCAGCGAAATTAACATTACATCAAATAAGGCCGATACAGCTGACTTCAATTATTATTTCAGCAACCAGACTATAGGCGAGACCTACAGCATCAAATTCATAAATGGAAGTCAGGCCATGGGCACTTTCCTGATATCAGGCGATCTTGTCAATGGAGACCCATTCTACATTGAAAGAGTAGATGTCGTCAATAGCAACATGAAACTGAACAAGAACGGGCATCTTGAGATCAATGTGACAATACCTATTACGTTACCGAAGGGGCAGATATGATCCGACAATTCAAAGATGATGAGAAAGCGGTATCCATTTCAGTGGGCTTCATATTGACTTTGGCGATAACAGTGATAACCATGATGGTTGTGATAAGCTCATTCTATAGCATGATGGACAGGGCAGAACAAACCATTATGCGGGATGAGTTCGAGATACACGGGAACGACATGGCATTGCAGATATCCAATATCGATACTGCGGTCCAGATAACTCGGAATGCAGGTGGTGAAGTCGGTAGTTTCTTCTTCCAATTACCACTTCCTGATGAGATTGCAGGTCAGCAATATTCCATGGAGCTATCGAACCAGACCAATGAGATCATATTTGAATCCCATGGAAAAGATGCAACCAGGGTAAAAGTACCATACAAAGTACACGAAACCGAAGTGGCATCGGTAAAATTGTTCAGTGGATCAGATGAATTCATATTGTACTACGATCCAGCCTCAAATATGATAGAAATATTTTAAAAACAGGAAGAGTTGCATGAAAAATAATTTTACTAAATCGGATGATGCAGTATCAGAAATGGTAGACTACAGCATCATTCTAAGCATCATACTTCTTGCAACCGGAATCATCGTAGTAGCTGGCGTGCCGATGTTAGAACATATGCAGGAAACCCAGCACACCGAGAATATAAAGCAAAGTTTTAAGGTGCTTGCACCAAACGTGAATAAAGTGGTATTCGGAAATGCTCCTGCTCAGTCAGTTGAACTGAAAATGCATGGTGGGTCACTTTCTGTAACAGGGAATAATTATATCAATATAAGCATGCAGGTCTGGAATAATTCAGCAGGTTCCTCTGAAACATTATCATTTGGAAAGAAGATGGGAAATGTAGAGAATGATTTCCAAGACACTTTAATTTCTTATGAGAATAGCGGTGTTTGGGCCAGATACAGTTCAGGAGATTCAATCATGCTTGCACAGCCGCGTTTTACCTATGCAAATAATGTACTTGCGATACCGGATGCAAGTATTTCAGGCAGCAGCTCGGTTTCCGGATCAGGACTTGTGCGGGTTACTGCTGATGCAGGAAGAAGATCTATTGAAAGCTACCAGAATGTATCAGAGGTAAACATAACGATAACAAGCGATTACTTTGAAGCATGGGAAAGATACCTGAACGAACACCTTGGCATGTCAACCATAGAGCTTAACGAGACGACTCAAACTGTTTTAGCAGGTAAGATTTATACCGAAAATATAGATGTATACATCGTCAAGGCGGCCATGGACGTTACTATCGATTAATAATCATATGGAGTTAAAAAATGGGAAAGGATCTGTCAGGGAATAAACTTGCTGTTTCGTCGGTTGTAGGAATTGTAATAATGCTGGCAATCACGCTCCTGTCAATAGGTATAATGATACTCTACACCATGCCTGCAATAGACAGCATGCAAGACATGGCTAAAGCCCAGAAAATAGAGCAGGCTTTTACAGTCTTTGACTCAAGAACAAGCAAGGCAGCCCTTGGGGAATCTCCCCTTCAAACAACCAGACTTTCCCTGATGGGTGGTAATGTGGAAATTATGGGGGACGATGATGCCTACAATGAAAGCCAGATAATGATCATAGGACTTTCATCAAATTCAACATGGTATGATGATTTTTACCAGAATCGTAGTTATTGGAATGCATGGGCAGACTATGAGAATAAGACAGACTTTGCAGGATTTAACACATCGATGGGAAAGATCGTATACACATACAATGATCGCATAATTGCCTATGAGGGTGGAGGTGTCTGGTCCAGATATCCTACAGGCGGAACAATAATGATATCACCTCCTGAGTTTCACTTCAATGGTGAAACCCTGACACTTCCCATTATGCAGATAAAAGGGAATACTTCCGTTGCAGGAACCACCGATGCATCAATCGCTATTGCATCCTCCAACGACCCTGAGATATTATTTCCGAATACCACCCTCAACAGTATTTTTGTCAATCCACTTGATGTTGACAAGATAATCATTTACATCCAGAGCGAGTTCTATGACGGTTGGGCAGACTATGCAGAAACTCTTATATCCACCACAGCAACCCTGGATCATGAGAACAAGACAGCTATTATCGAACTGGATACAGAACCCGAAATGGGAACATACCCATTGTCTCAAAACTTCAAATTTGCAAGATTGAACAAAACTGATCCAGAACCTATCTACAATTTTTCATTTTACATTGATGTAATAACAACAGATGCATCAAATTTTAATTCCGCACAATTTTGGCTCAGGGCCTCATCTGGAACAAAAGAGATAGAATATGAGACCGATAAGACAACCATACAACATGTCAAATACAGGGATTCTGCTGTCAGTACCAATTGGGAGACATGGGTAGATGCAGGCAGTGAATTTACAAAATATGAAGACCCTGACAACAAGAAGCATGCAAATTGTACCTTCGACTTCTTAAATGAAACTTATCTTATGGAATATTCCGATGGAGAAATTGAAGAGTACTCCTGGAATGTGACCAGCCCCACAACAATGATACCAAACATGACAATCGTAGATGGTGATACGCAGTCGTTATACAACATAACCATGCACTACTTCAAGCTCATGGCACTGGAAGGAACCATTGACTGTACATGGGAGGAAAAACAAAATAATAAAGTGGAGGAAATAGATTCCGAATACACTCTCCTATATGATGGAGGAGGCAACCTTATTTCTTTCCTCCACGTGACGAGAAACGAGCTTGAAGCTACCATCGATTAAGTGCTTTGGCAAATCCGAACAGCCTTACAGAAAACCTTAAATCCGGCACACCCATTAACAAATCTCATTAAGGTGAAATCATGAAGAAAGCAATCATTGAAACCGATAAAGGAACTATTACCCTGGAACTGTTCGAAAAGGATGCACCAAAGACCGTAGCAAACTTCGAGAAGCTGATCAAAGAAGGATTCTATGACGGACTCACATTCCACAGAGTGATCCCAAACTTTATGATCCAGGGAGGATGTCCATCAGGAACCGGCACAGGCGGTCCCGGATATTCAATTAAGTGTGAAACAAAAAATAACCCACGTAAACACGGCAAAGGCGCACTTTCAATGGCACATGCCGGAAAGGACACAGGCGGAAGCCAGTTCTTCATTACACACTCAGCACAACCACACCTTGATGGCGTACACACTGTCTTTGGTCAGGTAATTGAAGGCATGGACGTCGTCAATAAGATCAAGGGAAAAGACGTAATGAAAAAGCTCACTGTTGTGGAAGAATAAAATCATTTCTGCAGTGTCCACTACCCACGATACTGCAAACTTACTTTTTTGTATCCATAGTGGGCAAGTATAACTGCTCGTTGCCCTATCTTGTAATTTATATGTATACCTACATAGTTCGGCTTTTTATTTACAACATAAGTCATACTTTTTACAAGCAATATCCAGATAGATATTTATATTAGTCCTAACAAGAATAATCGATATGTCCCAGAGAACATAACGGCGCTTGGAATAAGCTACCATTATCAGAAAGAGACATGTTCAAATTACAAAGGTGGTCCATATGAAACAAAATAGAAACTTCATTGTAGGAATTACAGCCATACTGATAATAATGATGCTGGCAAGCGGATGTGTAAACAAACCATCTGAACAAACAGAACCTACACAAATCACAGTATCTGCTGCCTCAACACTTACCGAATCTTTTGAAGAGATTGTAGAACAGTTCAAGATAGAGAATCCTGAAATAGATGTTCAGCTTAACCTTGCAAGCTCGGGAGCGCTACGTATGCAAATTGAAGCAGGTGCCCCCATTGATGTCTTTGCATCAGCATCTCAGCAACATATGAATCTACTTGATGAAAAGGAAATGATAGTTAAAGATTCAAGGACTGACTTTGCTCAAAATTCAATGGTCCTTATCGTCCCAATAACCAGTGAGCTGGAGATTACAAGCGTAGATAGCTTGTTAAATGATAGCGTTAAAAGATTTGTCATCAGCGACCCGGAAATATCACCAGCCGGAACTTATTCAAAGCAATCCCTTGTAGAATCTGGACTATGGAATGAATTAGAAGGAAAAGCAGTGCTTGCCGAAACCGTCAAACAAGCGCTGGTTTATGTGGAAAGAGATGAAGTTGATGCAGGGTTTGTATTCATGACTGATGCAAAAATTGCAAAAAAAGACACCATCAAAATCATATCCACCATTCCTACCAGCACAGACATTAGTTATCCAATAACAGTCCTTGAATCATCAGAACATAAAAAAGAGTCACAAATGTTCGTAGATTTTGTTACAGGCCAAAAAGGTAAATCAATTCTGGACTCATACGGATTTACTGCATAAAACGGAATAAAAGACAATGCTGGACGAGATTGGGTTTCCCCTTTTGATCACGCTGAAAATAGCGATAATATCTACCCTTCTGGTAGCACTTATAGGCGTGGTCATATCCTATTTGCTCGCAAGACGTGATTTTAAGGGGAAATGGCTCGCAGACGCCATTGTCACTTTGCCCCTCGTACTTCCCCCTACGGTAACAGGATATCTTCTGGTCGTATTGATGGGAAAGAACGGGGTTCTTGGGGAAATATTATACAACATCACAGGATGGACCATACTTTTCACATGGGAAGCAGCCGTCATCGCGGCTTTTATCGTGTCACTTCCACTTATGGTGAAAACCACTACTGCTGCCATTGAAGCGGTTGACAGGGAATATGAATACGCAGCATTTACCCTTGGAAGAAAGGAGATTGAAACAGCCCTTATGATAACACTTCCACTTGCCAAAAAAGGAATTCTGGCAGGCATTGTACTTAGTTTTGCAAGAGCTGTGGGAGAATTCGGCGCAACACTCATGGTTGCGGGAAATATCCCGGGTCGAACTAACACAATGTCAATTTCAATATACAGCGCATTTCAGGCAGGAAACGGTGAACTTGCCAACATGCTGGTAGTCATACTTGTGACAATGTCCCTGTTATCCATGGCCATAACTGCAAAACTTGTCAACAGCTGGAAGATATGAGGTAGTACAATGGGCATCAATGTGGATTTCAGAAAACGGTATTACAATAAAAAAAGTGATAAAAAGAAAGGCAAAGACCCTGTCTTCCTTCTTGATACCAAATTTGATGTCGGAAACGAACTGGTAGTGCTTTTCGGACGTTCAGGTTCAGGAAAAACAACAACGCTCCAATGTATAGCCGGGTTGCTGGAACCAAATGGTGGAAAAATAGTTGTTAATGACAAGGTATATTTTGATTGCCATAAAAGAATTAATCTCCCAGTACAGCAGCGAAGCCTCGGATACGTATTCCAGAACTATGCGCTGTTCCCGCATATGGATGTGAGAAAGAACATCATTTACGGGCTTAAAGGATGGACCGAAGAAGACAAAGATAAAAGAGTCAGGGAAATGCTGCAACTCCTTCGCATAGAAGAACTGGAAAACAATTATCCTTCTCAGCTTTCAGGAGGACAGAAACAAAGGGTAGCACTGGCACGTGCTCTTGCCCCAAAACCCGATGTCCTGTTGCTTGATGAACCGTTCTCTGCACTGGACATGGTTGTTCGCATGAAACTTCGGGAGAAGATCAAGGAAATCCAGAGGGAACTTGGCATACCGATACTTTTTATCACCCATAACCATGTGGAAGCCTTCACCATTGCAGACAAAGTAGTTATTTTCCATGAAGGAAGAGTACAGCAGATAGGAAGCCCGGAGGAAGTATTCTACAAACCTAAAAACAAGCATGTTGCCGAACTTGTAGGATTATCGAACATCTTTGAGGATTCGCTTGCCTTAGACGAGGATGAAACATCCAGAACACTGACACTTAAATGTGGAAACTTGCAGGTGATCGCAAATAAGCCAGATAATAAAGTAAACGATAAAATGGCATGGGGTATAAGGCCTGAAAATCTCCGTATATTGCCCCTTATAGATAAAAGGGAGAATGCCGGAGAAAATACATTTACTGCCAGCGTGAAGAGCATTGTCAATAAGGGAGCAAGTAAAATTCTGGCTCTTGAGATAACAGAACATGAAAATATACTGATTGCTGAGCTGGCAAACCAGTTCTTTGAGGATATGGACCTTAAAGTAGGCGATGACTGTTTTGCGAGGATCGAAAAAAGCAAGATAGTCATTTTCTGAAACGCTTTTTTCTAAGGTGTTAAGCATAGGTTATCAGACAGGTTTGTGCCCAATAATCTTTTAAAGTTAGATTACATCATTTTATAGCAGAGATGAAATTCATTGAAAGGCTTTTTGGAAAAAAGCAGGAAAAAGAAGAATCTCAGCCAACTGTTTTTAAGCTCATGGAACTTGCCGGTATTGTGAGAGACGAGTCTAAAAAGCAGGAAGAAGAACTTCGACCTGTTGTAAAGGGAAAATATGATGGAATCAAAAATGCACTCAGAGACCTGGAACAATTAAAGAAAGAACTACTAACTGCTGAACCTATTGAGGGTGCAAGTAAAAGAGGAGAAAAACTTGGAGACTCAAACAGGGACAATGTAGCCAATAACCTGAAGCTCATCGATGATAAGTTGAAAGTTCCCGGAGATACCTCACCTGTAGCTGCTTCTGAATTCTATACAGATTCAAAATCCACCCTGAAAACTGTTTTAGATAATACCCGTAAAAGCCTGATGTATATAAAGGCACTTTACCCCAGGGAACACCAGAAAATAAATCAGGGCCTGGCAGATCTTGAAGATGCGCTTGACGAACTCTACTCCTCGACAATGAAGGGAAACGAAAGGATAGGAGAATTACAGAAGATTTCTACGGAAGCGGAGAATGTTAGCAGGACCGGAAAAGAAATAGAAAATAGTACTAAAAAAATGGTGGAATTGGATTCTAAGTACGAATCTGCAAAGGACAAACTTTCTGTGGATGACTCCAGACTTACGGAACTTGAGAATAGTAGCGAATTTGAAAGAGCAAAACAACTGGAAACTGAGATTCGACTTCTTGATACAAAGATAGCAGACGCAGGATCCGAAGCAAGAAGACTCTTCACACCACTTTCAAAGGCCATTTCCAGAATGGAAAAACAGGATGAGAATGAGAGATGTGTACTTTCCCCTGAGAACAGGGAAATACTCAGGACCATTAAAGAAGAACCTGCATTTGCAATTGAACATGACCTTAATCCTTTTCTTTCACAACTCAAGAGCAGGGTCGAAAGTGGAGAACTTGGCCTGAAGGACCAAATGTGTGACAAAACCCTAAAGCAAATACAAGTGCTGGACGATAAAAAAATAATATTATCCCTTGTTGAGCAAAGAAAAAAGTATCTTTCAGAGAAAGAGAAGCTAGAAGTGGAATTAAACGGTCTTAGTATCTATCAGCAAAAAGAAGAGATTGAAAAAGAGATTGAAAGACATCATGTTCTGGTAAGATCTACAAACCATGACATTGACTTAGAAAGAAGACAACTGGAAAACCTTAAAGAAGAAATGGAAAGAGGAAAGTCAGTGCTTCTTTCAGATGTAAGGCATGTTTTCGGGAAAGAGGCAATGATAGAATATGGGGAACGTACCTGAACATAGGAAAGGAGTAATAACATGGGACATGATGAAACAAATATCCACAGATTGAAGGAAGTCACTGAATTCGTTAAGACAAGTCAAAATGAAAAGAAGGAAGAAAAAAAGAAAGAGAAAAGGAATATTCTGGGGCTTAATGATTAAAGACATCTATTATTTTTTTACAATTTGTTCTATTTCGGTAAAATCTACTGCGTAATTATAATCGTATTTCTTTTGTTACACACATGTAAAACTGTGGTTCCAGGAATATGAACTCACAATATTAATAGAATAATCGTAACTATTCAGCCTGGCACGATTTGCCTATTGGTACTGATTTCATCGAAATAGAGATGTCTGCTCACTAACAATCTAACAATCAAAAAAGCAATCAATAGCAACAATCAAAATAAATGATCCTAATGAAATTTACGTTTCAACTTTTTGTCAAGATTGTTATTGATAGCGTTTTTATCAGGCTGAATAGTTACGAATAATCTACTTGTATGGATTAATAAATTATGAGAAAAAGGAAGTAATGCGAGGGCAACAGAGAAAACTATAATACCCTATCGCCCTCTTGACGTCTTAAATATTCCGATTGGCAAGCATACATGTTGCAGGGTATTTCCCTGAATTGATCCAATCGAAAGCCGAAACATAGTGTCGCAGTGTTTCAAACTTCGAACATTACATTCTCAGCAATACTTACTATATGACTCATAGGATAAGTTTTTTTCGGTCGACTTGAACAACTTCTCAATAAAAAAAACAATGATTACAAAAATTGAGCGATCCCGGAGGGATTCGAACCCACGACCCTCGGGTTAGAAGCCCGATGCTATATCCTGGCTAAGCCACGGGACCGCTAATGATTGACTGGAGTCTGAAATAGGTTTTCTAGCATAAAAGCCTTTTGTAAGAATCCAGGCACATTCCTAAATTGCAAACAATGTGAATGTGAATACAAATATATAATAGTTTGACATCAGACACTATCAACTATTACAATGCTGAGGCTTTACACATGAGTGAACTATTGATTTACTACAACGGTGACTTTGTCCCTAAATCAGAAGCCACGACCTCCGTCTATGACCATGGCTTTTTGTATGGAGATGGTGTCTTTGAAGGAATAAGGGCTTACAACGGACGTGTCTTCAAATTACATGAGCATGTTGACAGGCTCTACGACTCTGCAAAGGCAATTGCTCTTAACATACCACTAACCATAGAGGAAATGGAAGAGGCTATCCTGGAAACACTCCGGAAAAACAATCTTACGGATGCCTATATCAGACCTATTGTTTCAAGAGGTATTGGTGACCTTGGACTGGACCCCAGGAAATGTCCAAAACCAAACATATTCATCATATCCCAGGAATGGGGCGCAATGTATGGTGACCTTTACGAGGTTGGGCTAACCGGTGTTACGGTTTCAGTCAGGAGAAATTCCTGTGATGCACTTTCACCAAACATCAAGTCCCTTAACTATCTGAATAACATCCTCGCAAAGATAGAGGCAAACGAGAAAGGCGGAGACGAGGCAATTTTCTTTGACCAGAATGGTTACCTCTCTGAAGGTTCAGGAGATAACATATTCATCATAAAGAAAGGAAAAGTTTACACCCCACCGACCATCAACAACCTCAAAGGTATAACACGGGCAACTGCAATCGAACTGCTTGCAGACATGGGAATCGAGACTCACGTTGAGAACCTGGGAATGTTCGACCTCTACACTGCTGATGAGATTTTCGTCACAGGAACAGCAGCAGAGGCAGCACCTCTTGTAAAAGTGGATGGACGTCCAATTGGTGATGGAAAACCAGGACCAATCACAAAAAAGATGGTTGAAGTCTTTGACAGAGTCACAACAACCACAGGAACACCTATTTTTCCTTAAAATGAAGAGTTGACTCTTCATTATCTTTTCTTCTTTTTTATTTCTTCAAAACATTAATTAGGCATTACTCCAGTAACCTATTGTATTCAAATGCTATTATAATATAATATAGAATAAATGAGGTTTTAGAATGGAACTAGAGGGAGAAAAAGAAAAAGTAATAATGGAGAATTTGAAGTACCTGAATGATTCAGTAATGGCAATCTTACTCCTGATGCCAGTTACTCTTGTAATCACCTTTGAAGCACTTGATGATACACCTAATCTGCAGTTGATATCAATTGCAACATGGATCGTGTTTTTGATGGGCCTGTGGTATGTTGCTTCAAGAGTGTTCACACTCAACAAAACGCTTATAGGTTATCTCGACAAAAAGTAGACCGACCAGAATGGAACGCAAGGAATTCAGAGAACTAACATCCGTAGAGGATGCAAGGAAGCTGATCGAACAGATCAGAGTCCAGCCAGAAATTATTACTTTAGCTATTGAAAAAGCTGTAGGACACATCATAGCAGATGACATACCTTCGGGTGTGGATGTGCCTGCATTCAACCGTTCGATCAAGGACGGGTACGCCATCAGGGCAAAAGATACCTACCAGGCAAGTGAACCGGAACCCCGGAAATTGGGATTCATAGGTTCCATTCCGGCAGGTTGCACAGACAAGTTCTTTGTTGACGATGAAGAAGTCATAGAGATATCCACAGGTGCACCAATCCCCGAAGGTGCCGATGCTGTGGTAATGGTGGAGAATACAAAACAAACAGGCGAGTCAGTCCTTATTTACCAGCCGGTGCATATCGGCGAGAACATCATGCGCGCAGGAAGCGACATAATGAAAGGTGAAAGGGTTCTGAGGAAAAATACACGCATTAGTTCCCGTGAAATCGGAGTACTTGCCTCCATAGGCATGAATGAGGTCCCTGTCAAGAGATTGCTTGTTGGTATCATTTCAACCGGAAGTGAACTCATCAAACCGGGAGAGACACTGGAACTGAGCAAAATATATGATGCAAATTCCTATGCTATCGCAGCAGCAATTGAAGAATGCGGAGGAACTCCAAGAATATATGGCATTGTTCATGATGACGAAAAGCTGATGGAGGAAGCTCTGGAAAAAGCAATTCAAGAATGCGATATTGTCCTTACCTCCGGGAGCACTTCTGCCGGTGCCGGCGATATAATGTACATGATCATTGAAGAAAAGGGGGAAACACTCACCCACGGCATTGCAATCAAACCCGGGAAACCTGTTGTTATCGGTATGATAAAAAATGTGCCAACAATAGGACTGCCAGGGAACCCAACATCTGCACTCAGTATTTTCAATGAGTTCGTAGCTCCGATAATCTACAATTCACTTGGCATTAAGCCAGCTTTTAAGACTAAGGTCACTGCTGTTATGGGAACCGGCATCCGCTCAGGCGGAAGAGAAGAACTGTTCCCTGTTGGTGTTGTGCGGGGCAAGGTGTACCCAGCAGACAAGACATCAGGAGCCATAACCACATTATCAGATGCTGACGGAACAATTGAGATCCGGGCGCATACTGAATATATTGAACCAGGATCTGAAGTAGAGGTCACCATGTTCGGTAACGTGAGAAGTCCTGACCTAATGCTCGTTGGTGGGCAGTGCCCGGGCATAGATCTGCTTGAAGAGATGACAGGACTTGTGTTCAGGACATTGAATAGGGGTTCCAGTGCAGGATTTGCAGCCATATCCAGCGGCACTACTGACATTGCATGTGTGAATATGGTGGACGCAGAGGGAAATTACAATTCATCAACCATATCAAAAATGAATCTTGAGAACATAGTTCTTGTCAAGGGATACAGGCGAGAGCTAGGGCTTATATTCACCCCTGACAACCATGTGGACGGACTTGAGGAAATAACCAGCCTGCAACTCATAAACAGGAACCGGGGATCCGGAACAAGAGCAATTCTGGAAAGAGAGCTTGGAACACTGGCAGAAGCAAAAGGGATGACGAAGAGTGAATTTATCAAAAACATAAAGGGTTACAATTCAGGTTCAAAGACCCACCGGTCTGTCTGCGATGCTGTAAAAAGTGGAAAGGCAGATGTTGGCTTTGGAATCAGGGCTGCGGCAGAAGAAGCCGGACTTGGGTTCATACCTGTTGCAGAGGATGAGTTTGATTTTGTGATACATAAAGACCTTCTGGACATAGAAGAGATGCAGGCATTCCTTAGTGCACTGCAATCCGAAGAATTCTCTAAGAGACTTCAAAATGGAATGTATACGTATGAAATGACCGGCAGGATAATATCCTCCTTTTGACGTTAATCCAGTCTATAATAATCAGGAAAACCGTTTTTGTTTTGACGTTATGGTAGGTTGCAAATGGGCATAAATGAGGACATACAGGACGTAGAAGAGGAGATCAAGAAGACTCCCTACAATAAGGCAACATCCCATCACATCGGTAAGCTGAAGGCGAAACTTGCACGCCTTCGCGATGAAGTTGTCAAGAAGTCTGCAAGCAAGGGCGGTGGCGAAGGATACTCCGTGAGAAAGTCAGGAGATGCTACGGTCACGCTTGTAGGGTTCCCATCTGTGGGAAAATCCACTTTACTTAACAAGCTCACGGATGCTAATTCAGAGGTTGGCGCCTACGAGTTTACAACTCTGGATGTCATTCCGGGAGTGCTTGAGCATAATAATGCAACTATACAGATACTTGACGTGCCCGGACTGGTTAAGGGAGCAGCCAGCGGCAGAGGCCGTGGAAGAGAAGTAATCTCAGTTGTCAGGAACTGTGACCTTGTGGTCTTTATGCTGGATGTGTTCCAGAATTATCACCATACCGTCCTTACCCAGGAACTTTATGATGCTGGCATACGCCTGAACCAGAAAGCACCTGATGTTGTTATCAAAAGGCAGGATCGTGGTGGCGTCACCATTAGCAGTACTAAGGAGCTTGACCTCACAGAAGACCTTATCAAGGCTATACTTAACGAATATAAGATACACAATGCTCATGTGCTCATCAGGGATAAGATCGATGTTGACCAGTTGATAGATGTCATTATGGGTAACAGGGTGTACGTACCCGCTGTTGTCGTTGTAAACAAGGTGGACATGGCAGACCAGTATGTATTGAAGAAATGCAAGGAAGAGTATCCTGCGGCAACATATATATCGGCTGACAAGGAAGAGAACCTTGAAGCTGTCAAAGACCTGATATACGAGGCACTCGACTTTATCCGCATTTTCCTCAAACCCCAGGGCGGACCCGCTGATATGGAAGAACCCCTCATTGTACGAAAAGGAACTACAGTGGGAGATGTATGTGACCACCTGCACCGTGATTTCAGAAGAAAGTTCAGATACTCCCAGATATGGGGTACATCTGCAAAGCACCCGGGCCAGAGAGCAGGCCTTGAACACGTACTTGATGACAAGGATCTACTAACACTTATCATCGCAATGTGACAGCCAAACTGGCTGTCCTGCATAACAAATAAGTATCATTATGTGTTTATTCTGCTAAATCATTGTAGTCCCGTAGGGTAGTGGTCAATCCTTCCGGCCTTTGGAGCCGAAGACGCTGGTTCGAATCCGGCCGGGACTATCTTTTTCTAAGAATTCTATTGATGCTCTTGTTACTGGTTCTTGAGAGATTCCTAGATATTTCTCTATTTTTTTAAGCCTTGATTCTAGATTTAACTCACTTTTTGGTTGCACACCTACAGAGTCTTCATTGAAATCTTCATCAACAGATACTAAAAATAAAGGTAACTATTCAGCCTGGCACGATTTGCCTATTGGTACTGATTTCATCGAAATAGAGATGTCTGCTCACTAACAATCTAACAATCAAAAAAGCAATCAATAGCAACAATCAAAATAAATGATTCTAATGAAATTTACGTTTCAACTTTTTGTCAAGATTGTTATTGATAGCGTTTTTATCAGGCTGAATAGTTACAAATAAAGATTTGCCAATATAACATTAGAAACTACACGTCAATGCTGCTTTGTCTGTATGTTTAGCAAAAACAGATTAGTTAATTTCGAAAAAGTTGGAGGCTTGAGGATGAATGCACTTGGAAATATTTCCTATGCAGAAGAAATGCTTAAACATGTCCCAGGTAATAATCAGATAGACTTGTTAATTGTAAATCATCCTCACATTCATAATTGTTCTGATAGCATATATATTTTTTGAATATTTGATATTAAATCAAGTACATTTGTGTTATGTTTCTAATCCGGATAACTTTGATCCATATACCCATCCCATCACTAACATAAAACCACAGGATTCCTAAAAAAACCAAAAGGAATTTCAAATCAAACTCTTCAAACTGTTAGATCAACTATCATTTAAAAATTTATACATTACATAAGCATCTACAAATCCTTTTTCAGGGTGATTGAAAGCTTCTGGCAACCTGCCTACAATTTTATAACCTAACTTTAACCAAAGATTGATCGCTTTTAAATTCGTGGAAGCTACAAAATTAAACTGCATAGCTCTATAGCCAAGTTTAGTTGCTTCTTGTTGAGAATGTTTACATAAAAAAGTTCCAATCCCTTGCCCTTGTGCATTGGGAGCAACCATATACCCACAGTTACAAACATGATTTCCTTGCCCGCTATGATTTGCTTTGATAAAATAAGTACCTAAAGTTTCTCCATCTTTTTCTGCCAAATATGTGTGTTCTGGTTTCTTCATCCAAACATGCAAAGCTTCTTCTTTACCCATATCAACAGGATATTCATAAGTAGTCCCTTCCATTATTATTTCTTTTATCATCGGCCATATTTTGTTAAAATCATTTTCATCTATCTTTCTAATCTTTAATTTTTCATTATTAGGTTGAAAATGTTTTCTTGACATATACACTCGTCCTTAATTTTGTCAAATCAAATTGAGAGGAAACGATTTACCACACCGGGCATTCTGCCTCAGTGTAATTTTCATAATTATGGAATCCAGGAATCCATCATTTCATATTCAGCATCCTCAAAACCAATTCCATTGTTAAAAAAATGACCGGCATATTCTGCCGGTAAAATTATACATCTGCAATTGCGACCCTGTCAAACTCTTCCATTATCTCATTAGAAGGTTCCTTTTCCAGCATCGTTATGAGGATGATCACGATGCATGAAAGTGCAAAACCAGGTACTATCTCATACAGATCGAATATTCCCCCAGAAAGCTGTTTCCAGATGATAACCATAAGCCCACCGGAGATGAGTCCCCCCAGTGCAGCGTTCTTTGTCATTTTCTTCCAGAACAAAGAGAAAAGAATCGTAGGTCCAAAAGCAGCTCCAAACCCTGCCCATGCATATGACACAAGATCCAATACTGAACTTTCTGGATCCAATGCAAGGTAGTATGCTACAACAGATACTAGAACAACAGCAAGTCTTCCCATCCATACAAGTTCCTTTTCACTGGCATCCTGTTTGAAAAGCAGCCTGTATATATCTTCGGTGAATGCAGAAGCTGAAACAAGCAACTGTGAATCCGCAGTACTCATTATGGCTGCAAGAATTGCTGCAAGCAAAAGACCTGCAAGCAAAGGATGGAAAAGTTCGTTAACCATCAACATGAATATCGTCTCGCTTGATGCACCGTCGAGTACTCCCGGGAACAATGCCATTCCTGTTATTCCAACAAAGACGGAAAAAGCCAGAGATATGACCACCCAGATCATAGCAATAAGCCTTGCCTGCTTAATCTGGTCAGAATGCTGGATAGCCATGAACCTTACAAGTATATGAGGCTGACCAAAGTATCCCAGTCCCCAGGCAAGCAGAGAAACAATAGCTACCAGAGAGATAAGGTCTCCACCAGATGATGTAAATGGATTCAGAAGCTGCGGGTCTATTGACCTGATGATATCCACAGTGGAACTATATCCTCCTGCATTGCGCATAGCTGTAATTGGTACAACTGCAATGGCAAATAGCATCAACATTCCCTGGAAGAAATCAGTCCAGCATACAGCCATAAACCCGCCAAGGAATGTGTAGGTTATGACCACAAAAGTACCGATGGTCAGTGCTGTAGTATAAGGCATATCAAAAACCGTGCTGAAAAGCTTTCCACCGGCAACGAGTCCTGATGATGTATAGAACAAGAAGAATACCAAAATAAGCAAAGCAGAGATGATCCTGAGTGCCTTGCTCTGATCCCTGAATCTATTCTCAAGGTAAACCGGAATGGTAATAGCATCCCCCGCTACCTGAGTATATTTACGCAGGCGCCTGGCTACAAATTTCCAGTTAAGGTAAGTTCCCAGCGCAAGCCCCACAGCTATCCATATGGATTCCATTCCTGCTACGTAGGCATATCCGGGAAGTCCAAGCAATAACCATCCACTCATATCCGATGCTTGAGAACTCAGGGCAGTCACCCAACTGTTCAGCTTTCTTCCACCAAGGATGTAGTCTGACAGATTGGCTGTTTTCCTATAGTAAATCGCACCGATACCCACCATGAAGAGGAGATAGAGTACAAAAATGATTATTATGGATAATTTTTCTGATAACAAACAACATCCCTCATTATAAGTAACTGTATTAAAGGGAAGTTTTTACATTATTTAACCGTTTCTTTTTACCAATGCATTAAATTAAAGCATGATTTTGAAGGGAATCAACATCAATTCACCAGGGATGTAAAAGTAAACTACCTATTCAACAATATGTTCAGTTCGCAATATTCAGAACTTCATTAGCCATTAACAAATCACTTGTAACTGATACATCTATCAAAACCTATCAATTTCCATCAAATTGATAAAACATAAGTAAAAGTCCTCCTGCACAGCAGATATAAAGCAAGACAGTAGAATACTATCATAAGAGGAATAGTACGATGCCAACAAAATGTGCTTTATCTGAAGAGCTGCCTGTTGATGAATATCTGGTAACAGAAGAACCTTACTACGTACCTGTGGGTAACGAAGTTGAGATATTCACAGCCGCGTACAAAAACCTGCTGCCGGTGAACCTGAAAGGACCTACTGGTTGTGGGAAGACACGGTTCATGGAATATATGGCTTACAAATTACAACGTCCTCTGATAACAATTGCCTGCCATGAGGACCTCACTGCAACAGACCTTGTGGGACGGTTTCTGATAAAAGGAGACAACGTAGAATGGAGTGACGGACCTCTCATAAAAGCTGTGAAATGTGGAGCAATATGTTATCTTGATGAAGTGGTGGAAGCCAGGAAGGATACCATAGTAGTCATACACCCGCTCACCGATGACAGACGCATAATACCTATCGACAAGCTCGGAGTAATAGTCAAAGCGCCGGAAGAGTTCATGCTTTGTGTTTCGTACAACCCCGGTTACCAGAGCATTGTCAAGGACATGAAACAGAGCACAAGGCAGAGATTTGTTGCAATTGATTTTGATTATCCCCCCGCAGAGCTTGAAAAGCAGATCGTTGCGCATGAAAGTAAAGTCGATGAGAAGACCGCGGGCCTGCTCGTGGAAATTGGAAAGAGCATCAGGAACTTCAAACATCATGGACTCGAAGAGGGAGTGAGCACCCGCCTGTTGATATATGCAGGCAAACTAATCCGCGAAGGTATAGAATCCAAAGAAGCCTGCAGGATAGCCATGGCAAAACCCATAACTGACAATCCTGATCTGCAGAGAAGCATTGATGAGATCATCGCTGCCATTATGGAGTGAGTGAATACGTGGCAGAAGGTACAGATACACAAAAGCCTGCCACAACTGGAAAGACCAATGAACTGATAGCAGCCTATTTTCCAAAACTTGAAAGTTCTGAAATTTCCAGATTAGCAGCAGGGTTTGAAAACTTAGATGATGATGAGCTGGAAGCAGTCCTTCATGCCGGAAAAGGCGCACTCAAGCGTGGCATGAGAGTACTTATAGCCTTTCTTGGTGCTGCGCCACATGTTTATGGATCCCTTGAAAAATATGAATTTGAGAGCTGGCTCTCCCTTGCAAGAGAAATCTCGAAACTGAGTGTTTCATGTTGTGAAGGATTCTTTGATTCCTCGCTGGCAATCATAAAAAAAGGCGGTCTTGAACTTCTTGAAAACTGGACCAGCACAGGAATTTCGCTCTCCAAACAGAATAAATGGATAGCAATAGCCTACTTCAAACATACCGGACAGGTAATTGTATCCACAAAACCTGAAATGTTTCAGGAGCTTGTGGAAAAAGGAAGAAAACTTGGAAATTTCAACGCAAAGGTTGCAGAAGCCTACTTTGAACACCTCATCCACCTGCACTTATTGCTCACACCGGAGAATTTTACTTTATTCTGCCACGTCACAGAGCGTGTCATCAAAAGCCACTGGCTCACTGCCATAGAGCTCATAAACCTGATAGAAAAGGTGCTTCCAAATGTCCGGCCACAAAGGAGAAGAGAAGTTCTTGCTTCCATGGACCGTATGCTGCAATTTGGTGAAGTCCCTGCAATGACATTATTGAGGAATGCAGGAACCATTATGGAAAAGGCTGATGAGGAAGAGTTTGCATTCCTCATGAACATCGCAATTGACCTTGCTGATACAGATAATAAGAGTGCTAAATCCTTTTTGAATACTATCCCACATTACCTTGGTAACCTGAAACTGAATGAAGTAGAAGGATGGAAAGATAAAGCAATATCCTCCTTTTCGGGTAACAAACAGACACTCAGGAATTTCATCAGAACAAGCCTTGCACTTGGAAAACACCTGGAAGATACAGACAGGGATATCAGGTCAATACTCATAGACAGAGGTATCCTTCTGGCAGATATCCAATCTGAATGTCTTGAAAGTTATTTTGAAAATACTTCCGGGGCATACAAACTGCTAAGTAAAGAGATGTTTGATGAATGGGCAGGAACGGGAGAAGGAATCGCAATACAGAACCTTGAACTGGCCATGGATTATTTCAAAACATCCATACAGGCATTAAGCAAAATACCCCCGCAACAGCATGAAGAGATATTCAGGATTGCAAATGCACTCCTTGCAAAAGAGGGCGCTCTTTCCAGTGCTTTTTTTGAGAATCTCAGCCCATTTGTTGATAGAACAAAACCAGAAAATGCAGGGAAATGGATAGAGATCGGACTGAAGGTATATGAGAAAGACAGGAAACTGGCATTGAATTTCTTTTTCCATTCACCTTCGATCCTTGAAAAACTTAACATGGACGACCTGGAAGATTGGACACTGAAGGGTCTGGAAGCTGCTGATGAGAAAAAACCTGCTGGAAAAGCCTATTTCTCACTCGAATCCAAAAGTTCCAGAGAACTGGTTGAAGAACTCACAGGTGCAATCACTCTTAAGAAAGTGGCAAATGTGTTGAGATATTATGCTCTGGGACTTTCAGGCACCAATTTCATAATACGCTCCATGGCAACATTGCCACTTCAGGTAGATGTACATGGCATGAACCCCATCATAGCAGGAAATACAATCTACCTCGCACCTAAAATGGAAGTTTATGAGGATATTGAAGATAATTTCAAGATATACAAGTTGAGTGTAATGCATGAGGTTGGACACGTTCGGTTCAGTTCGGTGGACATCCCTTTTGAAAAAGCCGCTGCAATGACAGAGAAGATAAAGGGGAAGTACTCGCTTGAAAATGAGGGAGATACTCTTTCACAGGACAGGGAAAATAACGACCATCCCGATATAATTGACATACTCTCACTTTTTCCTAATCAGATACTGGCTGCAACCATATTGGGGATACTGGAGGATGCACGTGTCGAGTACATGATAATGGACCACTTCAAAGGAGTGCGCTCTGACCTTGAGGATGTGCGCCACAGGATGCTTGTGACAAGACCTGCACCAGAAGATAGACTTGATGAATTCATGGAGGCATTGCTGTGGATTTCCACCGGACATGAACCTGCGTTTGAGATTAGTGAGCCTAACAAAGGAATCCTGAAGAAAACCCAGAAAAAGCTGGAAGAGAACATATTCAGGGAAGATTCAAGCACATTCTCATCCCTTGAGCTTGCTTTAGACATCTATGACCTGCTTGAAGAATACTTTGGCCCTCTTGGACAAACGGAATATGAAATGCTGGAGAACATCGGTTACCGGGGAATGGATATCGGTGCCACTGGTTCTGCGGACCCGATGATGACTAAATCCTGTGAGAATGTCATTAAGAATTTCATACCTGAAACTGAGTCAGACCTGACCGCCCAGGAAGAAAGACCGAAGGAGCAGGCCACCAAGAAACCCACTCAAGCCCTGAATAAGAATTGGAGAGTGCTTGGAAGCTACAAATACGACGAGTGGGACTCATTAATCAATGACTACAGATCAGAGTGGAGTACGATAAATGAAATTGAACCTATAGGCGGTTCCACATATTACTATACCAAAGCAATGGAACGCTACGGGAATGAGATAGCACTCCTTAAACACACTTTCAGTTTGATGAAACCTGAAGCTTTCCACCGGATGAAGCAGCAGAATGATGGAACCGAAATAGATATCGATGCTTTTACAGAATCACTCATCGCAAAAAGGTGCGGAATCAACCCAGATGATGGGCTGTATATCAGGTGGGATAAGCATGAAAGGGATGTTGCAACCCTCTTTCTTGTGGATGTCAGTGCCTCAACACGCAAGATACTTGGAGCTGATGGCAGGAGCATACTGGATGTTGAAAAAGATGCACTCATAATCATGAGCCAGGCGCTTGAGAGCATCGGAGACAAGTACGCCATCTACGCATTTTCAGGAAAGAGCCGCGAAGATGTTGAGTATTTTGTGATAAAGGAATTCGATGAAGGACTCTCGGATAATGTGGCACGCAGGATAAGCCTCCTGCAACCTGAATCCAATACACGCCTGGGACCTGCAATCCGCCATTCCATAAAGAAACTGGAACAGGCTGGTGCAAGGACAAAAATGCTGGTGCTGCTCTCTGATGGCGAACCCTATGATAGGTCAAAGGGAGAGGATTCATATCAGGGCGACCTCGCACAGGAAGATACAAGAGTTGCCATCAGTGAAGGAAAAAACCAGGGTATGCACTTCTTCTGCATAACTGTTGACAGGAATCCCGGAGAGTACCTTGACAACATATTTTCCGATGTCGGATACACGATAATCGATGATGCTCTTATGCTACCGGAGACGTTGCCTTTGTTGTATAAGAGACTGACAACGTGAGAACTTATCAATTTATCGAGTTTTGACAGTAAATAAAAATGGGAAAAGGAAGATTGGAATCAAAAAACAAGACTCCAGCCAGACCGTACTTTCCTGCCGGCATACTTAACCTCATCCATCAATGTGCCCTTATTATCGTACAAGCTGATCTGCCCTCCACTATTCGCAAGAATAACACCTTTTCCGGACAGAAGTATACGCGTACCTGAGCCTGCACTGATATCGCCTTTCAGCAAGGATTTTCTTCCCGGTCCATCCTGAATGAACCAGCCATCGAGATCAATATCATCAGGAGAGGCATTGAACAGAGTTATGGCCTCTTTGCCCATATCAACACCTATGGGATTGACAAGTGCAGCAATTATTTTGACCGAGCCTGCATGAACTATGTTTTCAGGCTCTATTTTGGATTCTTTACATGGTTCTGAAGTAATCTTTTTCCCATCAGGCAGACAGTGACCAGTTGACTCATCTGTATTGAAACACTGGGACTGGAATGCAAGGAAAATAGCAATCCACCTGTCCTCTTCCGTCAAATGTATGAGCAGGCCTCCATCCTGATCAGGAGCATCATCACCTGTCCACTTAGGAGAATTGCCCTGATTCATGTGAATATCATGGATACCACTACCGGGCCTGAAACCAAAGAAACTATCAGAAAGGAAAGATTCTGGCCCCCATCTTTCACCAAAAGCATAGATCATGCTGCCGTTCATACTGATGGCTTGCTTCACGTATTTCTGTATGAGCTCATTAAGGTCATTGGAAGGACCTGGAATATCGCATTTCAAAGGCAGCATCTTTGACACATCAAAGAGTCCGCCACGAACATAATCCAGACGTATAGCCCTTGAGGTATTATCAAGTCTTTTATATCCCATTCCAAGGTTCTCAAGTTTTTCAGTGATTGGATGACTGAAGTTGTCATCTACAAAATACAGTATCTCAGAAGGAGAAACCTTAGAACTGACATTAACAGCAACACGATGCTCATGTTTGCCATCATGTACTAGTACCTGAAAATGAGAGCTTGTACCTTTTCCACATTTACAGTCCTTTGGCTTTCCTTTTAAAACCCCGTAGTTTTCAAGAGACATGATGGAACTTACTCTGCACCAGAATTAAAAGTTTTCTATTATGAATGGGAAATTGTAGGTGAAATTTATAATGTTATACTTTGTCGTCATTTTTGATGACACACGTACATTATCTATTAATAGGAAGAGAGTACCGGGACTGATGGGTTGCTACTGAACAAGCTGCGCTATGTGCCGGATGCAGAACAGGGGCATTTAGCAAATGCCCGAATTAAAATTTCCGATTAGCCACCATAATAGAAAGATTTCTTCTTTCACCCTTTTCAAACATGAAAATACAGATTTTGCATATAAATAAAAAAGGGTTTTCAAGAATGCTGTTGGAAATTTTTCCTTTACTTGGCAGTTTAAATATCTTATTTACGATATTTAATGGAAGCAATACCTATCATATCTCAGCTTAATATAAATAAATTTAAACACATTTATATTCTAACAACATAGTGAGTTCTTATTTAGAACAAGAGGTAATTGTTAATGCGTTATCAAAAAAATGCATGTTGGATTTTCGCGCTTTGTTTGTGCATTGTTTTCTGCGGCAATGTATCTGCAGATTTCCCTTGTTTTTATAACGTATCTAATGCCACAGCCAATTATTCTGTTGGTGTCCCTGTTTATGAAATTTATTCTGACACTAAATATATAGAAAAAAATGTAAATGAAGGTATAAAAATAAATTATTTCATCACAGGTGTTGGACAAGTTGATACTAATAAAATAAGAATATCGATTCCTTCTGATATTAGCAAGGAAAAAAGTGTTAGTGTCTATACAATTCAAGCCAATTGGTCAGATATTGAGCAGGGTAAAGAAAAAAGTCAGTATGAGACACGTTCCTTTAAAGAAGGATCTCAATTAGCAGGAGCTTTGCCAGCGTATTATTTTACAAAGGACGATGATAATTTAGCTCCCTTTTTTAATTATGGGGGAAAACCATGGCAGTCCTTTAATAATACTTCAAGGGTAGCTCCGTGGCAAGAAAATGGCGGACAATTGGTAACTCCTCTATCTCTCGAATTTCAAATAGCAGATAATGCGAATCCTGGTAATTATGAAGTTATGTGTTCTATGAGCATGACAATGTGTGGTATTCTACACAAGAAAGCGTAACAGTGCATGTAAAATCTAGGTATGAACAAGAATGGGTTAAAAACTTGGGAATATTTGTAGGAGCACTTACGATTCTCTCTATTTTACTATCGGGATATTCAAGCATCTCAACTAAACATAAAATATCGGATGAATCTAAAAACAAGGATAGGAACAATAGTGAACCAAAAGGTAGAAGAAAATAGTAATATTTCCTTCATTATGAGATTCCTTCGTCTTCGTAAGTTTCAACGAAATATTCATCATCAGCTATATTACCAGAATCCTCAAAGAAAGCATTAAATCATTTCCTGCCAAATCTTCATTGATAATATGGCAGAAGAAACAAAAAATGCAAAAGACGTGAAAGGATTCCAGCCAAGAGCCGTTGTCTATGCAAAGAGACTGGATGAGGACTTCTCAGAAGCTGTGGCAGGATTCTACAGTTCAGTATGGGACGAAAGGGAAGGCGGTCTTTCCAAGAGAAATAAGCATTTGATGGTATTCGCCATTGCCTGCGCCAATCAAAAAACAAGTAGTGCCGTGAAGATACTTCAGAGATTGAAAAAATACGGTGTGACTGCCCAGGAGATCAAGGATGTCATGATGCTGGCCGCATGGACCGGTGGAATACAGAATTTTACCACTTTCACCCCAAAGATACTGGAAGAGATGAAAAGGCTGGAGTTCTGAACTCCACCCCACGTATCAGCTCAGAACATAAAGTGGGATCAGAAAACGAATAAACACGTATATCTGGACCAGAAGGATCAAAGGCATTCCAATCTGAAAACTGGGATGTCTGGTCTTGTGATGGAAAAAGTACATCCCTGCAATAGAACCGACACTGCCACCGGCAATCGCCCACAGGAAGAGATTTTTTTCAGGTATCCTGTATTTATTTTTTTTTGCTTTTCTTTTGTCTATCCCCATTAGGGAAAATGCTACTATGTTTACCAGTAGCAAATACATAAAAAATATAAGGGATGTGTTCATAGCCTTTATTTCACGATATGCCGTATAAATTTATCCCGGAAAGCAATTACAAAATAAAATAAGCTGTTTGCCGGGAAAGACAAATAGGAAAATTTCTAATTTAAGAAAATAGAATTGGGTGGTAAAATATGACAAAAAAATGGCTGATATGTATCATACTATTAATGCTTGCAGGAGTATTCGTTAGCGGATGTGCCGACAATGCAGAAGACACCGTTGTAGATGAAGTAGAAGAAGCATCAGAAGATGTTGTTGAAGACTTTGAACCTATAATTGGTGAAGCTCAGGACTACGCTGTAAGGATGGAATACTACGGAATGATGAAACCCTCTGAACTTGAAATAAACAGGGGCGACTCCATAGCGTGGAGAAACTACAAACCACAGAACACATATGTGCTTGTCAGTGATGACGGCCTCTTTGACGATCAGGAAATGGATTCCAACGACGTCTATACCTATACATTCATGGAAAGTGGGACCTACACATTCAGTGTAACAGATGTTCCCGACATGACACTTAGTGTTACAATAAGATAAATTTGAGGCTTTTTGCCTCAAATCAATATTTAATCAAATGCCCTTATTCCTCTTTTTCAAAATCAAGTGATATGGAATTCATACAAAACCGCTCACCTGTGGGTTTAGGTCCGTCATTAAAAACATGACCCAAATGGCTTCCACATCTGCTGCAGAGGACTTCGGTTCTCTCCATGAAGAGGCTTTTATCTTTTTTGCGCATAACCTTCTCTTCAGATATGGGTTTGAAAAAGCTGGGCCATCCGGTTCCTGAATCAAACTTTGTGTCCGAAGTGAATAGCTTCTGTCCACATGCTGCACATAGGTAGATACCTTCCTCCTTGTTCGCATAATATTTGCCGGTAAAAGGCGCTTCTGTCCCCTTTTGTCGCAATACAAGAAACTGATCGTTCGTGAGTGCTTCTTTCCATTGCTCATCGGATTTCTTTATAGGTTCTTCCATTTTTAACCCCCTATGAAAAAGTGACCATATTAGCATAAATAGATAACGTGATTGGCAGACAATTTGTAAGCCAGACATCATTAAACAAATATAAACAGATAAATATAAATATTGTTTTGGAGAAATTTAATATTGTTGAACTAACAAATAAACACATGGGAATAGTTCATCATTTTGAGTAAAATGAACGGGGTAATAGCATGTCGGATTGGATCACATACTATCAGGAAAACAAACAGAGTTCGTTGAAGAGAATCAAGAACATGACTCTTTCTACAAGATATAGCAAAGAACTGGGTTGCTGGGTCAACAAATACCTTGACCCTTTTTCAGTTGCAAAGAGTATATCGATCGCAAGAAATGAAACTCAGGACCCTTTTTCAAAAATACGCATGGAAGCTGAGAAGGACCTTGAGTTCACACTGCTTACTGCAACCAGCAAAGACAGGAACAATACTGACATCATACTTTTTGAAAGCAATCTTTTGCTTCTGTTTAACATTATGCTCCGGCACATCAGGACAGCATAAGATCAGAAAGATAAAACACTTTCAATTAAACGGAAAAAAAGTGTTCCAGACACAATGAAAGAAAAGGATAAATACAACAATCCAGTCTATTAGTCCCATCCCTTTTTCCGGGAAAGAAGGCTGATCATTGCACGAACGAAGTAGACTCTTAGCTGATGAAAGTATAGGCAAGCTCCTTTTCAAGTTATCCGCACCTGCCACCATAGGGATGTTAGTCATGGCTCTGTATAACGTGGTAGATACTGTTTTTGTAGGTCAGGCACTTGGAGAGAACAGCGTACAGGGTATCGCAGGAATTGCAGTTGCATTCCCTATAATGATGGTAGTCATGGCCATTGCACTTGCCATTGGCATCGGTGGTTCTTCCATGATCTCACGAAGCCTTGGTGAGAGGAATATTGACAGAGCTGAAAATGTAATGGGAAACGTGCTCTCCCTTGTCCTGATAACAAGTGCATTCATCTGTATACTAGGAAGCATATTCATCACACCCATACTGCAATTGTTCGGGGCTACTGACACCATTCTTCCATATGCCACAGAATACCTTAGAGTGATACTCTACGGATCCATATTCTTCATGTTCGCACTGGCCATGAACAATGTGGTGCGCGCAGAAGGGAATGCCAAAGTTGCAATGTACACCATGCTGGTATCAGCTCTTGTAAACATCATACTTGACCCGTTTTTCATCTTCGGGTCAGGATACATAGAATTCAATTTTCTTGCTGACAAACTGGGAATCATAATCGAGCCCTTATACATGTATGGTTTTGGAATGGGGGTAAAAGGAGCAGCTATTGCAACTGTTATTGCCCAGACTACAGGAGCTATCTTCCTTGTGTGGTATTTTGCCTCAGGCAATTCCAGCCTGCGATTCCATACTAAAAATCTGATACCAAAATGGGACATTACCAGGGAAACCATTTCAATTGGAATGGGACCCCTTACAAGAAATGCATCCGGCAGTCTTGTCGTAATTGTTTTGAACAACATACTTCTGGCTTACGGCGGAGGAGATGTTGCCATAGCAGTTTTCGGCGTAATCAACCGTCTGTTCATGTTCACTTTCATGCCAATGTACGGGATCGTACAGGGATTACAACCGATAGTCGGATTCAATTATGGTGCAAGGAACTTTTCCCGGGTTATGGACTCTGTTAAGCTCTCAATGTTTGTTACAACCGCTATGGCAATTGTGGGTTTCATAGTGTTTCTGGCCTTTCCTGAACAGTTGTTCAGTATATTCACCACTGACCAGCAACTTATTTCATCGGGGAAATATGCAACACGTATAATAGTATTGGCACTCCCGCTTGTAGGCTTTCAGGTAGTTGGAACATCACTATATCAGGCGATAGGAAAAGCACGCCCTTCATTTTTATTAGCCATGAGTCGACAGTTATTGTTCCTGATACCCCTTGTGATAATCCTGCCACGTTTTTTCCAGCTGACAGGTGTATGGATGGCTTTCCCATTATCAGATGGTCTTGCGTTCTTACTTACCTTTGTGATGGTGATAAAAGAGTTCAAAATATTGACGATTATGGATGAGAATATCACCTCATCCTGAACTCACAATACAACGCATTTAAAAACCATCAGGACAATTCTCAACGCATGTCACATGAGAAAGGACCTCTTTTACTGATGATACTTGATGGCTGGGGATATACCTCTGAAGAGCATGGCAATGCGGTTATGGCTGCAAGAACTCCCGTACTTGACTCTTTGTTAGAGAGATATCCTTCCTGTTTAGTTGAGGTTTCAGGGGAAGGTGTAGGACTTCCTGAAGGCCAGATGGGTAACTCAGAAGTCGGGCACCTCAACATTGGTGCCGGCAGGATCATTTACCAGGACCTTACCCGAATCAACAAAGCCATAAAAGATGGTTCTTTTTTCAAAAATCAGGTCTTTCTCGATGCCATGGAACATGTAAAGAAAAATAATTCCGCATTGCACCTCATGGGATTATTCTCATACGGAGGCGTGCATAGCCACATGGACCACATGAGAGCTCTTGTGGAAATGGCAAAAAAAGAAGGGCTTGGGGAAGTTTATATTCACGTATTCCTAGATGGAAGAGACGTGCCCCCACAGAATGCGCTTGAGGACATGAAAGCCCATGAGGAGTTCTGCCATAGCACCGGCATAGCAAAGACTGCAACGGTTTCCGGTAGGTATTATGCAATGGACCGCAACAAACGCTGGGATCGAATAGAATTGGCATACAACGCACTCACAAACGGCGAGGGAGTCTTTGCAGAAGATGCAGTATCAGCAGTCAGCCAGGCTTACGAGAGGGGAGAAAATGATGAATTTGTCAAGCCAACTGTCATCACAGACAAAGAAGGCAAACCAGTTGCAACAATAAAGGATAAAGATGCTGTTATTTTCTTCAACTTCCGCCCTGACAGAGCAAGACAGATGACATACGCACTTGTCAACAGGGATTTTGATGGCTTTGAGAGAAAAGTGAAACCTGAACTGCATTATGCATGCATGGCTGAGTATGATGAGAAACTCGATGTCCCAATCGCATTCCCCCCTGAAAGTTATGAAAACACACTTGGAGAAGTACTCAGCAAACATAACAAAAAACAGCTTCGTATAGCTGAAACCGAAAAGTACGCCCATGTGACCTTTTTCTTCAACGGCGGTGTGGAAAAGAAAAACCAGGGAGAAGACAGATGTCTTATACCATCACCTGATGTTGCCACCTACGACCTTAAACCTGAAATGAGTGCTTTTGAAGTCACCGATGAACTTGTGAATAAAATATTCAACGACAATTATGATGCCATAGTCCTCAATTTTGCCAATATGGACATGGTAGGACATACAGGAATCGTCGATGCAGCAATAAAAGCCATTGAGACCGTTGATCAGTGTGTAGGAAAGATTGTCGATGCCATTATGGAAAAAGGCGGTTCCGCCATCATAACCGCTGACCATGGCAACGCTGAGAAGATGATAGATTACAACACAGGAAAGCCACATACTGCACATACATCCAATCCTGTAAGGTGCCTTCTGGTAAGCAGTGAGGAAAAAATGACATTACAGGATGGAAAACTTTCAGACATAGCTCCCACAATGCTGGATATACTTGGCATAGAAAAACCTGAACAGATGACAGGCGTCTCACTCATTAAAAAACAGGATTCAAAGAACTAAAACCACTTATCAAGAGTGCTCTGGCCGATTCCCGATGAAGCTTCGAGACGTTCCAGAGCCTTTGTAACTCTGTCCTCTGAAAAATCATGTTCACCACAGAGGAAGGAGATTACTGCTTCGGGATCTGGTTTGCTCCATTTCAGAGAATAATCATCAGTCACATCAGGAGATTTGAAGAACTCCTTGATATCCTCAAGGTGAGGAATCTCCAGATCCTTTGCCTTTAGAATATTTTCTATGCTTTCATGCTCCCTGATGAGTTTGAGAGCTGTTTTGGGACCGACTCCACCAAGTCCCTCATTGTAGTCAGTACCCACACAAAGAGCGAGATCGATAAGCTGGGAATGAGTTATCCCTAGCTCATCCAGGTTTTCCTTTAGGTTGATGGTTTCGGGTTTCACATCCACGTAGATGTTCTTTTTAGGCAGTTTTCTTTTACCGGATACAGTAAGGTTCCTCACAACCTGAGGAGAACCGAAAAGCAGGGAATCATAATCCTGTGATGCAATCTTATCCGCATCGCCTTTCTTAACCATGTAGGCAGCCTGTGCCTCACCCTCTGAAGGAGCATCCACAAATGGAATACCCATTGCATTCAGGAGTTTTTTGGAATCATCAACAATAGTGGCATCAACCTTTGAAGATGCCTGAGCATACTTGTATGCCTCTTCTGCAAGACCTTTTTCTTTTGCTTCTGCCCATTTAGCCTTTGCATTCTCACGGGTTTCGGTGCGCTTCTGGATGGTACAAGATTTCCACTCAGGCGGCTTGCCATCAAAAACAAAAACAGGTTTCACTCCTGCTTCGATAATGTTTGTCATCCTGTAAAGGATGCCGGACAGATGTGACGTGACGTTTCCCTGTGAATCCTTGAGAGGAGTACCATCCCTCTGTCGTATAATACTTAAGAATTGATAAAGTGTGTTAAAAGCGTCTATCGCTACTATATCTAAAGAAAGGTCAGATACCTCGATCGTGCTCCTCTTAAGGAGATCTCCTATATCGACACCCATGTAAAATCAAAATTGAGTCAGCAAAAACCCTGATTCAGAGTTCGCTTGTTAGAAGTCCATTGCATTCAAGCCTTACATCAATAACAGTATCATCGTTTGCGTCTATTTTTCCTACTTTTAGGATGTTTCCCACCCTGTCAATAAAGTGTGTCTTAGTAACCCTCACCTGATGAAGGTCGTTGAGGTCTTTATTTTTATGGATGATAACAAGATTGTGCTGATCATCGTCATTTTTGCTTAACTTTGACATCATGTTCTTCACAAGCTGCTCAAAGTCAGAGTAGATGAGGATCTCAGAACATTTCCCGGCTTTCTTTATAATACCTATTGGTTCTAAATTAATGCGCATGTACGCACCTCTTATAGATGGAAAATATTTATCATCATTCTACTACAACCTAGTTAATATGGTTTTCGGAATATAGCACGGTCGCTAAATATACTTATCACCTATATCTAGTCCTGTCCATAGAAGCTATTATATCATCCATCCTGAAAAGAACCTCATTAACTCTGGAATCCAGGTTATTTTCAACACTCTGAATATTTATTCTTAAAGAACGTTCTTTTGCTTCAAGCATATTGTCTATCTTACGCAAACGCATGTCAACCAATAAGATCATGCCAGCCAGTGCCCCCACCATAACCATGGCGGAAAGTATGATCAAAGCATTTGCCGGACTGTATTTAAACCTTCCAAGCCATTCATAGGTTAATACAAATGAAGATACAACCATCACAACTGAGAATATTATTTCCCTGATTTCCATTCTGATCCCTCATAATAATATGTGCTTTTTTACTATTTATATTATTTAACACTATTTTTTTAAAAGAGAATACCTTAAATACTGAATAACCATTTAGTATATTTAAATAATATTTGACTATTTATATATTTGGAGTTGCAGATTTGAGTTCTGAAAAGACAGTTTTAAAAGATTATGCACCAATGCTTGTAATGGCAGGCATCATACTGGTAGTACAGATTACAGCACTGCTTTTAGCCACGCCTATGAGTGCAAATGATATGCAGGCATTCGAGGACCCGGACTCAACTGCAAATAGCATCTATTACATAGGAGTTATCCTTGTATTCACATTACTACTATTGATGGCGATCAAAAGGAACATGGAATGGATAATACAACTCACCATACTGCTTGCAGTGGGAGCTACCATGTACTATGTGTTCTACGCTTTACTATCCCTTGCGGATATATCAATAGTGACAAACAATATTATATCCGGCCTGTTGGCAGCTGTACTTACAATACTGCTTTACAAGTTCCCTGAATGGTATGTGATCAACACCATAGGACTGATAATAGGAGCAGGAGCCAGCGCCATCTTTGGAATCTCATTATCCATTCTTCCTGTATTGGTACTTCTGTCATTGCTTGCGATATATGATGCAATATCAGTTTACAAGACAAAGCACATGATAGACCTTGCAGAAGGAGTAATGGACCTCCGCCTGCCCATACTCTTTATCATTCCTAAACACCTGAAGTACTCATTCATCAATGACTCGTTCAAAAAAGAAGAAGGTCAGGAGAGAGAAGCATTCTTCATGGGACTCGGAGATGCCATAATGCCAACCATACTGGTAGTATCTGCAAACGTATTCCTAGTTCAGAAAGCAACACTGAATTACATAGGATTCATATCCTACCCTGCTCTTGGTGCAATGATAGGAACAATTGTAGGATTTGTAGCGTTAAGCATACTGGTAATGAAAGGAAAACCACAGGCAGGATTACCATTCCTCAACAGTGGTGTTATACTTGGATATATAGCAGGAGTACTGGTTTCAGGACCAGGAACACCCTTCTATTAATCTCTTTTTTTATTAGTCTTCAGGAAATTCAGAATTTATATTGCATATAGTACATTTGGAATCAGCCATTCTTGTGTTGGATTCGTTGAACACTGTATCTACTGAACGCGTACCTTCAGCAAGTACAGCAGCTGTTGAAATGGTGCTTGCTATCAAAACAGAATCAAATATCTCTTCCTTAGAGACACCGAGCCTTTTAGCAACCCTGACGTGAGTCTTCATACAGTGCTCGCACCTCAAAGCAGAAGCCACAGCTATGCAAATAAGCTCCACTGTTTTGGGATCCATACGCTTGAATTCACGCATGACATTGTTCTCATAAATCATGCGTGATATGAAAAGTTCCGGCATATCCTTCATGAAGTTAATTATGTAAGGAATCTCACCATAGCGTTTCTCGACATCTTCCAGAATATCTTCGACTGCCTCTTCAGGCTCTTTGTCAAGAATTTCTTTTATTTTTTTCAAATCCATAATAACCACATGAATAGATATTAAGCAGTAAACCCTACCTCGGATTCACGTTTGATCTTGACCAGTATATAATTTTTCATCTTTGACAGAGTGATAGCAGCCATATCAGACAGTCTTACACCCTCATCAAATTCAAGTTTCTCCACCTTTTCATGGAACTGCTCGTATGGAAGTTTAACACGCAGGCCATCAAGCTGAAGAGTGACTGGAGCAGGCGAAAGTACATTGAATATCTCCGGAATCTGCTCATGGATCTCTTTCATGACCCTTGCAGGCAATACGGCAAGGGGATCTTTTGCGAGATCCTCACGCATCTTTTCCACTACTTCAATAACCTTCTCGTTCATACCATCAAGTGAGTCAAGTTCACCACTTTTCCTCAGACGATGGGCAACCCTGCCAATACCTCCGACATACATGTCAGCATTTGCAATGTCTTCGGTCTTAAGGTCACGGGGTCCACCTGTAACGATCTTGGGAACGATTACACCCTCAAGTAATTTCGGTTTCTTGTTCTTTATACAATCACTGAAAGTACCAAAGGAAAACACAGCGAGGTCATGCTCATTAATAAGCTTCCTTTCGTAGTTGTCAGATAGAGAAACCCTTCTGCCCATACCTCTTGCAAGGCCCAGCATATTTGTGTTAGCTCCACCCCTACGCAGATATTCCGCAACATCACAGGCAGAGTGTGGAAGATGATGGGATGCAAGTGTAGGAGATACGACAGCAATCTCCGTACCGGTAAGTGGTGCACGGGTGAGCTTGCCCAAAAGCTTCGTCCCCAGCTCTTCAATAAGATGTACATCACCCCTGGGTATCAGCATGACAAGTGTGACCTCTGTTGCTGCAGGAACTTTCTGGATAAGATAGCCACCAAGGTCCTCCAGAAGTTCGGTAATAAGAGAGTGCTTGTGTACACCGCCCTCGTAAATGTATGGCTCTAATATCGCTGCCATTATTTCTCCTCCGCGAGTTCTGTGATCATCTGATTTGCTTCCTGTATCCATTCAGGTTTAAGAGCGTCCTCGCTTGCTACAAAAACGAACTTATGCTTGTCCATTGAATGATAACGCACCCTGAATCCTTCAGGAGTGGCCCTTATAGCCATTTCAACCAGACGTGACTGCAGGGTCCTTCTGGGATCAGCAACTACCATATCCTTAAGGAACTCGATCTCAGCAGATGTGTCTTCAGCATTCATTATCAGTGTCCTTCTCTCGGGCTGGAAGACCTTTGCACGTCCATATCTTGCCCAGAGCAGTTCAAGTAATTCAGGCAAATATTTTTCCTCCGTGAGAGAGATCTTTACCTCTTTTTTCGCAAGGTTACCGGCTTCAACACTGCCAATATCAGATACTTTTACAGTGGGCTGGCTGCCTCTTAAAATAATGGCCATCTGATAAAGGGATTCTTCCGGCCTTACAACAACCTTTATGCGTCCAATAGCGCCTCCGAGCACCAGTTCTGTAATGATATCAGCAACTATGCTCTTGTATGCATCACCTTCTTCCGGGACCGGGGACTCTACAACGAAAGTCTCAAGAGCTTCCATAAAAATTACTCCTCCACGAATCCTGATGCCAGCAAAGCACTACCAACAGCACCTATAAGGTGGGAGTTAGGAGGAACAAGAACATTGATCTTAAGCAACTCACCAAGAGCCTTTGGAACACCTTCGATAAGAGATGAACCACCCACAAGGATCAATGGCTCCTTTACATCGACTTCCTGAAGCTGCTGTTCAAATATCTGCTCTACGACACTGTGACATGCAGCAGCAGCGACATCTTCAGGAGTTGCGCCCTTTGCTAGGGAATTTACAAGTGACTGGATACCGAAAACGATACAGTAACTATTCATATCCACATTTTGTTCCATACCATTTACAGCAAGTGTGCCAAGTTCAGTGATGTCAACACCGAGCCTTTTTGCCGTCATATCAAGGAAACGTCCTGATGCTCCTGCGCAGATACCACCCATGGTGAACATTCCAGGAATACCATCATCTACAGATATTGCCTTGTTGTCCATTCCACCAATATCAATAACTGTTGCATGACCTTTCTGAGAGTCGGCAAGATAAACAGCACCCTTTGAGTTGACAGTAATCTCTTCCTGGATGAGTTGGGCATTGAAGTACTCACCAATAAGAAAACGACCGTATCCGGTTGTGCCTATAGCCTGGATATCCTCCTGTTTGACACCTGCAGCTTCCAGGGCCTGGTTGAAAGCTTCCGTTGCACTGTCAATAACCTTTATAGTGGGCACCCATCCGGAGCCTATGATCTCGTTGTCCTTCATTACAACTGCCTTTGTGGTCGTGGAACCAGAGTCAATACCAGCGGTAAGTCCGCTTTGCTTTTCCCTTGCAAGAAGGTGTCTGCGTCTTGCAATGGTCGTTAGAGCCTCCATACGAGTCAGCAGGGTTGCTGCAGTCGTACGCTCTGTAAATGAATAACTGATAACTGGAAGATCAGAATGTTTGTTAATGTAACGACGAACTTCATTTCTTACTATAGCAGCCTCAGCACACCTGAAACATGAAGTTATGAATACACCATCCACGTCCGAGATGCCTTCTACTATGGCCTTGGCCCTTGCCATTAAAAGACGAAGGTCAGGACTTGCAGCCTCCAGCCCAAAATCCTTTCCAATAGTGTCAAGGACATTGACATCTATCTCAGGGTATATCAGTTTAGCATTGACACTTGCTGCAACCGAATCAAGTTCTCCTTGAACACCAGCATATTCGGAACCACATGATACTAATGCCACTTTCACAACAGCTTCATCACTCATTCTGTTGCCTCCTCGGTTTTCTCAGGCAATGACTTCAGGAACTCAGCGATCTTGTACACAAATTCCTGACCCCCGTCATCAGATTCCGGAAAATCAAGCCCAAGGATTGGCATATCACGATCCCTAATTAGGAATTTCGTCAATTCATTTGTACGGGCACAGCCCATACAACCAAATGCCATGGGTGTCTCACCGACAATGATACCAGCCTCAGCCTGCTCGATCATAGGTCCAACGAGAGCCATTCTTCCCCTGACACCTGCCGGAACCTCTACAGCCGCATACTTCAGACCTGTTTTTGGTTCTTCCGCAGTGATATTCAGGGGAGGTGAATCCACACCAACAGTTGATATCTTTTCCTTGATCTTTTCCATCATTGCAATAGGTGTGTGACCGAACCTCTGGACCAGGTCAGAAAGGATCAGACTGTTTGTAGGGTATATGATAACTTTTGCCATTATAATGCCTCATTGAGTAGATTCGATTATGTCCTGAAGATCTTTCACTTCAAGCCTTTTCTTGTGTTCGGTCTCCTTGAGAGGAACGTTTTTGTCATATTTATCGAGGGCTTTTCCAATCATTGGAAGCATCATTGACTCTTCCTTCAGGAAATAGAATCCAGGCCTTGCACCACCACCACGGGAAGCACGGCAGCGCCTTTCATCTCCCGGAGGGAAACCTCTCTCTTTTACAAAGATACGATTCTTATCAAGATCCACAACCTCGTTCACCACTTTATCCACAGCATCTCTGGGACCTGTGACCATGGTGCCAAAACATGTTTCCTTTATGACAATATCAGTATTAGATTCGTATATATGCATAGCAGCGTCTATCGGCAGTACATTGTCTGAGCTCATGACAACGAGTTTCGTTATGATATCTCCATTACCTTCACCCATTTTATTCCTCCCTGCTGCGTTCAAGGATATACATTACATCTCCGTCCTTGAAATGCTTGAGTTTATCAATTTCAAGTATCTTCCCGATAATATTAGTGTTTGCAAACCTCTCCCCTGTAGGTCCGAAAAGATCATCATCTGTAGTTTTGACACCCACCATACCGGCGCGCTTTGCAACCTGGTTCGTGACACCGATCTCACCTGAAAGAGTCTTTTTAGGGATGTTCTCGGGGAATATCTCCTTATATTTTTCAGCTGGCTTCTCGGCTTTGAAGATGTAAGTATTCTCATACGTCATCATTATAGGGAGGACACCAACCGGATTATACTGGAGACCCACGGCATGTCTGAAGAAGTCAAGTGTTTTTGGAGCAAGATCATCATAAAGCTCGATTGTCACAAGCATTTCCGGATCGACACCCTGTACAGTGACCTCTGTGCCCTGCATGATCCCAATCGTTGTTGCAGGTGTTTGTTTAACAATAAACCCGTCATCTTCCGTATAACCTTCCACGGTGATCCCAATTCCAAGAGAGATCATTTCCTCTTTAGCATCCTTATTGGTCATACCAAGCAACATTATTGGCTCTGGAGCCGAGTCTATCATTATTTTCTGACCACTCTGTGCCATCCTTACAAATTCAATGCCCTTGGTAACATGACCTATTACAGAGTGCATAATAGAGGATGTACGATCATCTATGGAAATGTATAGCTTTCCTGCGCCATATCCCACAGTCCTCACAAAAACAGACCCAGTTGACCGGGATTCAAAGTTCTCGTAAGTCACTAGCTCACCCTGGAACCGATGATCGGATATAAAGGAACTTGATACAAAATCTATGTTGAAAGTACCGTCCCGGGTTACAGCAAAAAAGAACTCTGCGCCCTCAGGTGCCAGGGAATCGATCTCAATTTCAACATATGTGAATATTTTAGAGCCACTCTCCAGTTTAACCGAAAGGTCTGTGGTACTGATGTGTTCACCTGCTTTCTCCCATTCGACAACAGGTTCTATTGACAATATTCTGTCGCCCTTGTCAAGGTCAGAAAGAACGTGTTTTCCGCTTATAAGTCTTGCAAATGTACCACCTTCGGGAGCACCATATTCTGATGAGTGTTTTGTCTTGCTAATAATGATATGAGTATTAGCGGCATCGCCGCCGCCTGCACCGAAAAGCAAAGTGAACCGTTCCATATCAGTACTACCACGGACAGGTTCCATATCCGTACTAAATGGCCCGAATGCCAGAGCATCTTTGCTCGTCCAGCGAACAGGTATGTCAATAAAATCGTTAAAAATAGACACCCATCTTTTTGAAGAAAGAGAGGAAACATCCAGGAGTTCTATCTTGAACTCACCTTTGGATGTCTTCACAAGGTATTCAACAGAAGCCTGTGACTTCAAGTCCTCTTTTTCAATAAGTATCCCAACTGCCGTTCCTTTCTTATATGGTGCGTTTGACACCTTGATGGCGTCTTCAAGATTTGAACTTTCTGGTAATTTAAATTCCTGTCCGTTGATCTCTACCGTTATTTCGCCACTCGTGCCAAACTCCTCCGTAATATTCTCAAAATGTCATGGTTCTGGTGCAGCTGCTTCCATACGTTCTTCATCAGTAAGCTCTGCAAGGACAACATCAGGCTTCCCTACATTGACGATCTTACCATTTCTCATTAGAGCTACACGATCACATACCTCTTCCAGGAAGTCCATATCATGTGAAACGATGACAAAGGTGTCACCCATCTTATCACGTGCTTCCAGAATTGACTTTGTGACCTCTTTCTTTGTGAACGGATCCATTGTTCCCGTCGGTTCGTCCATTATGATGATCTTTGGTTCCTTCATCAATATCTGAGCCAGCGCAACCCTGTGACTTTCACCTTCGCTAACCTCATTTGACATCTTTGATAATATAGATTTTGCCTTCTCATCCGTGAATCCGGTTGCTACCAGAGTATTGATCGCCTTTCTTACAGCAAGTTCGTAAGGAAGATCAATACCTATTGATTCTGTCAGATTGTCAATTATCGTCCTGTGAGTGTAAAGGCCATATTCCTGATGCAGTATACCCATGTACTTAACTGCACGTCCCCTGCATTCAGGTCCTGGTTTTTTCATGTCGATCCACTCATCTCCGACGCGTACCTGTATCTCACCACTTGTAGGCTGCACAATACCCATGAGGACTTCAGATGTAGTGGTCTTTCCTGCACCACTGGTACCTGCAAGACCGAATATCTCTCCTTCTTTTACATCAAATGAGACATCATTCACAGCGTAAACAACACCTCTGGTCACTGAGATATATTTCTTAACAAGATTATCGATCTTGATAAGTGGGTCACCAATAACTACGTCGCATTTCTTTTCTACAGAACAGACAAGCTGCATGAACTCTTTTGCGACCTCTGAGGGGGAACCTTCCTTTACAATTGCCCCATCCTCAAGAATAATAGCCTTATCAGCCAGGTCCTCTACGACCTCTGACCAGTGCGAAGTAATGACCATTGTCATATTGTATTCTTTGACGGCTTTTGCAATCACATCATGCACTACATCTGCGGTCTTAGGATCAAGCGTGCCTGTTGGCTCATCGGCAATAAGAAGCATTGGGTCTCTTACAAGTTGGCGGGCAAGTACCACTCTCTGTTTCTCACCACCGCTTAGGTCACGTGCCACATGCATCATGCGATGTGAAAGCTCTACCTTTTCCAGGAGTTCTACAGCACGAGACATGGCGGTTTCACTATTGACACCTATTTCTGTGAGAGAGTTTATAACATTAACAATAACCTTGTCATCACCATAGAGAGCAAAGGTACGCTGAAGCATAATAGCGATCCTTTTGGTTATCTCACGTCTTCCAGAGTCATGGAGTGAAAGTTTTATGAAATCGGCTTCAAAAGGCTTGAGAGTATCCTTGCCACAGTCAGGACATTCGTTTCCAACCTTGCTCGGTGGTTCGATATATCCACATTTGTCGCATCTTGCGAGATGGTAGATTACTTCTCCACTGATACCTTCATATTCTTCAGCACCGCGCAGGACGTGCATCAATACTGTTTTCCCTGAGCCACTTCTTCCAAGAATTCCAAGAACTTCTCCTTCATTAATGGTCAGATTTATATTTTTGAGAACTTTAACACCATCAAATTCAAGTGTCAGATTTTTGACTTCAATGAGTAATGCCATTTGATTACCTCCGCCTACGGGTGCATAGGAGTCCTGTCACACTAATAATAATATGCATATCTACTCAAATTACTTAACGGTTTTGTAGATTACATACAAAACTAGATCAATTGAAACCCATGCAGACCCGAGAACAAGTTTTTAGTGATCTTTTTTAAAGAATTACTGTTGGATTATTGAACTCAATACATAAACGTAACGCATCTATTTTGCACTGTTAACTTCTAAAAACCGGAAACGGATATTGATTTTATAATGTTGCATGCCCGCCCATGTTTTTTACAATGTCAACCACATCGATTATATTGCCTATGATAATATCCGCTGCATCCACAAGGACCGGCGGCCTTTCATCTCCTTGTTGTAATGAGAGAATACCCACATCAGCTGCCTTTAAAGCAAGAATATCATTCATTCCATCCCCCACCATAACTACAAAATCATAGTTTATCTTAAGATTTTCAACAATTGTTTCTTTGTCGTGCGTTGTGGCAACTGCAAAAACATCCCGCATGGGAATATCCAGAGATGAGGCAAGTCCTTTGAGGTTCTGCGCATCGTCCCCCGAAGCGATGTAAATATCAGTACCAAGTTCCTTCAGGAGTTTGATTGCCACAGATGTTTTGGAATACATCTGCCCACCAGTGCTAAGAACATAAGGTACCAGATTTTCCCGAGAATCCACAATAAGCCCTGCTGCAATGTAAAACACATTTGGACAACGACCTTTTACAAGAGAGACCACATCACTAAGATCACTTACCTTCGTTTGGTTCTCCTTTATTATACCGTATACATCATCCAGCCTGAAAGGACTGCTTGAGCAACTTATACCAAGGTCGATATCATATTGGTCAATAAAATCATGCAGCTCCATATCAGGATCACACCGTCTGATATCATCAAAGCATGTGCGTATAACGACAAGTGCCTGATTGGCCTTCTCAGCCACAAGAAGTGTGGTCTGTATATCTTCAAGAATAGAACCGGTGCTCATTTCCTTTGCAACACGATACATATGCAACAGTGTCCCGGCACTATCGAAGACAACAGCAACACGTTTTTTCATAGATTCTGATTGTATTTATCAAATATACGTTTGCTTATAGACTTCCAGATCAGGCAGGAAAAGTGCCAAATGACTAATATGCAAGCAGCAACAATTTTCAGGATAACTGCCATGACGAAAATGAACCGGATAATAATTGTCCTGATAATATTTATTGCACTGGCTTTTGTCTCAGAGAGTTTTAACAATTCGGATACAGAGATAGTTATATTGAACCCTGATCCTTGGAATCACAGTCCAATCACCGTTTATATTGACGACAGCGAGATTCCTGAGCATTACAGCCCAAGTTACAGGACAGATGTGGAGAATGCATTGGAATACTGGGAAAGCGGTGGAAACGGACAGCTGGACTACCAGCCTGTTTTTGAGATCGTTGATGTTGACAATGCTGATATACTGATAATGTGGGTAGAGAATCTCGAAAAGGATGCAGGGGTTGAGAATGGTGTTGCCGGGTTTACAAGACCATATGTGGTGAATGGCAAGTTTGAGCGTGCTGATATCGTACTGGAAACCGGAAATTACAAAGGATATTCATGGGTCCAATACGGAGACAG